>NZ_BOVJ01000277.1 GCF_018403665.1 Paenibacillus cisolokensis | reverse complement strand
GTCAGCGGCATGGGAGTCTAGAAGGAAATTTTATGAACAATAAAGCTATTGTCGATCAAGGTATTGATCTAGCCTGATAAATCAGACCATAGTGACCACGTCCTTGTGTCGATAATCTAAAGGCGACTGCCTTCACTTTATATAGGGACTTAATCCTATTTTCCGACATGTTTTTCAAAATATTTTGCAATTTTTTTGGAGATGCTTGTTTTTAGTGTTCGCATCATTTTTTCAGTTGACCCACCAATTGATCCCAGAAATTTAATAACCTTTTTTTGTCTGACGACTTGTGCATAAATGCCAGTAAGATTAATCGATGATTATCGGACAAATTAACATTATGCACATGAGTAGCAAACTCGTTAAGTATGGTATAGATCGGACTGTCAGGTTCGTTGCGATATTTGTTATATAAGTCGTTATAATTTTCGATTAATGCTTTTATGTGTACAGGGTTTGTGTAGTCCAAGTTGTCCAGAATCGCATTAACCAAGTACTCTTGATGTTCGTCTGTGTCGAATCTTTTAACCGATCCGTTGTTGCTACGTCCAACGTTCGGACTTTGACACATAATCCCAAGCTTATATTTTAAATTAGCTACAATCATATTCAGTTTGTATAAAGTCGCCCGATCAAGAATATTTTTGTTTTCTTTAATAAGTTGCTGAATTGCAGTCATGTTATCATGGACTTGTTTTTGCTCGGCGGTCAGTTGCTCATATGGAATCCGTAGTCGATTGATCTTTGCCCATGATATGGTATCTTTTTTGTTTGCTTTTTTGGGTATATAGTAGCGTTTATACAACCAATTATCCCATTCATTTATTGTCTTAAAAATTAAATCAATAGAAAATCATCATCAATATCCTCATCTTTTAACATTGATTCTGGAAATGTCATTCTTCGTCTGTACTCTTTTTCTGCATTATCAGATATAGTAGCTGTCTTTGCTTCTTTTGATGATAGCAAATAATTGGTTATGACATATAAAATTCCGGAAAAGTCTTGGTATCCATTACCTTTGGATAGTATAAAGTCACGAACATAGTATGTCAGATAATCTATAAACCAATCAGCAATTATGATATTGTCATATTCAGTTTTTTGTGATCTATGAATCGGATGCATAATTTGACCAAATGTTGTTACTCCATCAAACAATCTCTGAACATGCTTTATACGAGAAGACCATGATGGTAGATTATTAAATGTCAAATATTCATTGATCTTATTATATACATAACTTAATGGCGCTAGTTTAGGTTTAGTGTTCGTCGTTTCCTTAATTTCCAATATCCATTTACTCCTTTTGTAATTGTAAAAATAGAATTTTCCATAGTTTAAATCTTCCCCTCGGCTTTAATTGGACTTGCAGTAAATCTTTTTAGCCGTAATTTATCGAGGGGCTACACGTAGTAGCCCCTTCGTGTTATAATTTAACCTAACGATAAAATATCTTTTTTGGTCCTTATCTTTAA
>NZ_BOVJ01000276.1 GCF_018403665.1 Paenibacillus cisolokensis | reverse complement strand
CTTTGATGCAACGCTAGTGGGATAATAGTGGAATTCTACTTCTCACCATCGAGGTGCATATATGAAAATCCAATTTGTCCGCCCCAAAGAACTCATTCTGACCACACACGCAGGGCTGGCTACAGTCGGCGCCCTGCTTGCTCATACAAAGTTATCGAAGCGCTTGAATCATACTGTTGTTAAGGATGTTGAGCACCCGATTCACTCCCATGCGGATGTGATGAAAAGCTACTTGGGGTTGCTCTGTCAAGGCAAAAGTGACTTCGACCATATCGAACCCTTTCGCAAGGACGATGTCTTTTCCATTTGCATGCAGGTGAAAAAGGTGCCGTCCAGTCCTACCCTCCGCCAGCGCCTGGATGCGGCCGCATCCTCCGGGAAAGCGGACTGGAACCGGATCTTGCTGGAGGAGTCTGCCGATCTCCTTCGCAACATCCAGGCTCCGTTGACCGGTCTGTCCGCCGGCGGAGAAAGCTATATCCCGCTCGACCTGGATGTTTCCCCTTTCGACAATTCCGGTACCAAGAAGGAAGGGGTATCACGTACCTATAAAGGGACGGATGGCTATGCTCCCATCTTCGCCTATCTCGGTCAAGAAGGATACGGCATCAACGTGGAATTGCGGGAAGGCAGCGTGCATTGCCAAAAGGAAACGGATGTATTCCTGGAACAAAGCATTCGGTACGCCCGGCGTATCACGGACCGCAAGCTGCTCGTCCGGATGGATGCGGGAAATGACAGCCTGGACAATTTGCACGTCTGTCACCGGCATCCGGACACCGATTACATTATCAAAGTCAACCGGCGTAAATCGACAAAAGAAGCATGGCTTTCCATCGCCAAAACAAAAGGAATCGCGTGCCAGCAGCGAGAAGGCAAGACCGAGTATGTCGGCGCGATCGAGTTTGCGCAAAAAGGGTTCGACCGCAAGCTGCGGCAAGTCTTTCACGTGATCGAACGGACGATGGACCCAGACGGTCAACTGCTGCTCGTGCCCGAAATAGAAGTTCATGTGTACTGGACATCCCTTCGGTGTGCGCCTTGGCGCGTGATTGAACTTTACCGTGATCATGGCACAAGCGAGCAATTTCACAGCGAAATCAAAACCGATCTGGACCTGGAACGCCTTCCAGCCGGAAAATTCGCGACGAATGATCTGGTGTTGCACGCAGGCGTGTTCGCTTACAATCTCTTGCGCATCATGGGTCAAGAAAGCCTCCGTGAAGACGATGCGCCGATTCGGGGCAATGTGAAACGCAGACGTATTCGAACCGTGATCCAGAACATAATCTACATGGCGGCGCGATATGTCCGTCATGCGGGTAGAATCGCTTTTAACTTTGGCTGCAACAGTCCGTGGTTTCTCACCGCAAGACGCATCTATCAAGGATTGGCTTAAAAAAGGCCGGGCGACTTTCACCACGCGACTTTCATAACCAATGGAATCCCTGTAAAAAACCAGGTTTATTTGGCATGTCAAAAAACAAATGAAGCAGGCTGAATAGCTGTTTATGGTCATTCGATGACGTCAATATTTCCGTTAAACTACCCTCGGAGCCCGCGAAATTCCCGATTGGCAACTCGCTATTAAAGCAAGATCACGGATTCAGGAAAATGTGTAATTGGAGTTT
>NZ_BOVJ01000275.1 GCF_018403665.1 Paenibacillus cisolokensis | reverse complement strand
CTGGACCCCGACTTCCGCTCCTTGCCCTTCGGGCTGCGGTGCGGGTCGGCTACGTCCACCATAGTTTCACTGCAGATTAACTGGAAATTCTTCAAAAAGAAGATTCTAAACATACTATACGAGGAGTGAAATCGATGGATCAATTCGAAGAAGATATGCCCGAACAGGAGATTCAACCGCCGCAGTATTTTGCTTTGTTTGACTCTCAAACTGGCGGAATTGTGACGTTTTTTGTTGACGCGATTCATGGAGAAAACATTCCGAGCGAAGCAGTACCGATCACAGTTGAAGAGTGGCAAACATACAGCGCGGAGCCGTGGACATGGAAGCGCGACGGCGATACGGTCCGGCTCAGGACGCCGGAAGAGCTGGAGGAAGAAAGGGCGAACCAACCGCCAGCACCGAAGACGCCGGATCAGGAAATGAACGAACAGATCGCTACGCTGTTGATCGACTCGGCTGCCAAGGATGTGCAAATCCAACAACAAGACGAAATCATCGCCGACCTGATGCTCCAAGTCGCTACCTTGCAAACAGCGTCGGAAGGAGGTGGGGCGTAATGCGGTACCAATGGATCAAAAATATTACGATGCCGGCATGCCGGGCTACGACAATGACGGCATTAAAGTGTTTGTCGCAGCCGGCTGGATTACAGCCGAACAATACAAACAAATTACGAAAGTCGAATATGTAACTGACGGGCTCCGCTAATACCGGGGCCTTTTTTCTTTTCAAAAATATTCTATTAATAGAGTACGTCTAATAGAGTACGTCCTTTTAAGATCATTACGAGGAGCGAAGGAGGGAACGATCGGCATGACACAAATCAAAGATTTCATCGCCGCTACCGCTATCGGGGCTACCGGAAAAGAAGCGGCATTCGGCGTCGTGACGGCTCTGGCCGGAGTTGTCGCAAGCGCGCTTGGTGGCTGGGATATTGCGCTGCAGGTATTGATCGCTTTGATCGCCTGCGATTATATTACGGGCATTCTGGGCGCGGTCAGACAGAAAAAGGTTAATAGCGAAGTGATGTTTTGGGGCGGCGTCCGGAAGGCTGTCATTTTAAGCGTAATCGCTCTAGCAACCCTGCTCGATAAAATGGCGGGAGGTGAAAATCCGATTTTCCGAACACTGGCCCTTTACTATTATGCAGGCCGCGAAGGGTTAAGCGTCGTCGAAAATCTCGGCGTCATTGGCGTGCCGCTGCCGCCGGGACTTGTCAGTTGGCTTGAGCAATTGCGCCAGAAGGGGGAAGCAAACAAATGACCATCACCATCGTCCTCGACCCCGGTCACGGCGGACACGATCCCGGCGCCGTCGCCAACGGTTTGCAGGA
>NZ_BOVJ01000274.1 GCF_018403665.1 Paenibacillus cisolokensis | reverse complement strand
GATAAAAGAGATGTCCCGATTCCATGTATCCCTTTACCTGCCTATCGTCAAGTTCATTTTGGCTCGTTGTTATCAGGTCAGCCAGTCAGTTCTGGCTGGCCTTTTTTTTTTGGGATTACCAGAATGATGACTAACCTCTCTTCGGTCACCTACATATTCTGTAATCAGAGGAGCTATTCCTGTCTTTTCTTCAAATATTATCCTCAAGCGCTTCGTGAGTCGAAGATAAAATCATGTGAAATAGCGAGAAAAACGGAGAAAACATTATTTTATTGAGGGAGATGGTTAGATGAAATACAGCCCGAAAGTAGCCGCCAGATTATTTATAAAAAAGCATTTTCCAAATGCATGTGTCGCGTTTTGGGAGGAAGCGCCGCGCATCGAAACTTGACCCCGAACTCCGATCTGGACATCCTCGTTTTGACGATACGCAGTTCCCTTTCAAACAAAACTACACCGGGTATGGCTGGACCATTGAAGCCTTTGTGGTAACACGCAGTGTTTATCATTCTTTTTTGATGAAGCCAGAAGAAGCGGTCTTCCTTCGATACTCCGCATGTGTGCAGAAGGAGAAACGATTGTAGATACAGGATATGCAGAAGGGATCCGGTCGGAAGCGCGAGATCTGCTGTCCCAAGGGCCCTGCGAATGGACATGGGATGAAATGAACCAGGTTCGGTATCAAATAACGGAATGCCTGGAGGATTTGTCCGATGCACACTTATATCATGAAAACTTGTTTGTCGTAAATCAACTAACCGAGCTGGTCACCAAGTTTATTTTGAGGGCAAACGGCCAATGGATCGGGATAGGCAAATGGGCGGTACGTTCGCTTGCGGAATACGATAAACAGTTATGCGACGAATTTTTATACGCTCTTGATTCTTTTTATAAAAAGGAATCCGTCGAACTTCTTATTTCATTCATCGACCGTGTACTCGAACCGCACGGAGGCAGGTTGCTGGAAGGCTGGATGGAAGGCAGTGTTTTATGAGGAGGAGTGATAGCCAACACCGGGGAACAATCTGGACACGATAAGTTCAGATACGCGGGGTGAAATCGAATGGAGGAAATAAAACGGAGCAACAACCGTCCGCAGGTGGGTCGGCGGAGCTGTTCTGCTCTATATTGCAACGAAAGCCATAGAGTATTCTCGCTGTGCTTTTACACAAAACGAGGACGCACTTGTCTGAGAATGGAACAGCCGAAACAGCCGCAATATCTCTACGGCCCCCTAAT
>NZ_BOVJ01000273.1 GCF_018403665.1 Paenibacillus cisolokensis | reverse complement strand
TATTGCAAAACGCTCATATTACGAAAGGGATCATCGGAAGTTCGTGGGCGGGATTTCGGCATTTCGAATATTTATTTTCACTGGACAAGTTTTGGCAGGTGATCGGCAATACGATTATCATCAGCCTGAACCGGCTCGTTTTCGGGTTCCCTTTCCCGCTGATCGTCGCGCTGCTTCTGAATGAAGTACGGCTGGCGGTGTTCAAGAAAACCGTGCAAACCGTCATTTATCTCCCTCACTTCATCTCGTGGGTCATTCTCGGAGGCTTGATGGTCAACTTGTTGACGATCGACAACGGAGTCGTCAACAACGTGATCCGCGCCTTGGGCGGAACGCCCGTCGGATTTATGAGCGATGAATCGGTATTTCGCCAAACGCTCGTCTTTTCGATGATCTGGAAAGAGTTCGGCTGGAATTCCATCATCTATATGGCGGCATTGGCGGGCGTAAGTCCGCACTTGTACGAGGCCGCGATGATCGACGGGGCGAACCGCTGGCGCCGCATGCTTCATATTACGCTGCCGTGTATTCGCAACACGATTATCATTTTGCTTATTCTCAGGCTGGGCGGCATCATGGAAGCTGGCTTCGAGCAAATTTTCGTGCTGTACCACCCGGGCGTCTATTCGGTGGCGGACATCATCGATACGTACGTTTACCGGACCGGTCTGTCGGAAGGAAGATTCAGTCTGGCGGCGGCGGTCGGGCTGTTCAAGTCGATGATCAATTTCGCGCTGCTGCTTATCGCCAACAAGCTGGCCAGAATGATGGGCGAACAGGGCGTCTATTAGGAGGGATGCGCAGATGAGACCAAGAGGCGCCGCCAGTCTGGTGTTCGATACGGCCAACTATATCTTTCTCGCTCTTCTCGGCTTTCTCACCTTGTACCCGTTCTGGGATACGCTGATCGTGTCGATTATTCCGATGGGCGAATATTTGAAGTCGAGCGTTCATCTGTGGCCTGAAACCGTTACGTTCGAAGCTTACGCCTATTTGCTGTCCATGGGAGAGCTGTGGAAGTCGTACTCGGTCACGATTACGATAACCGCTGTCGGTACGCTTATCAATATGATTTTGACGATACTGGCCGCATATGCGCTGTCGAAAACCGATCTGAAGGGCCACCGGGTCATCATGTTTCTCATTTTGTTTACGATGCTGTTCAGCGGCGGCATCATCCCCACTTACATCATCATTAAAAATTTGGGCCTGATGAATTCGCTGTGGGCGCTCATGATCCCGAACGCTCTGAATACGTACAACCTGATCGTGATGAGAAGTTTTTTCGGCTCCATTCCCGCCGGTCTGGAAGATTCGGCCAAAATAGACGGGTGCAACGAACTGGGGGTGCTGTTCCGGATCGTGATCCCGCTGTCCATGCCCGGGATTGCGACGATTGCCCTGTTTTATGCCGTCGCCCACTGGAATGAGTTTTTTCACGCCGTATTCTACATCACCGACAAAAATTTGTGGCCGTTGCAGTTGTTTCTCAGAGGCATGCTGTTTGAAAATGAATCGGCTTATTCAGGCGGCGGGGACAGTCCTTTTCTGCTGGGTCCGGCCATTAAGATGGCCACGGT
>NZ_BOVJ01000272.1 GCF_018403665.1 Paenibacillus cisolokensis | reverse complement strand
ATCGGGACATCTCTTTTATCTGGAAATTTTGGTGTGGTAACCAGAAATTTCTCTGCAAGGGCGGATGTCCTCTTTCTGTTTAGTCGTACCCTTCATGACAGTGACCCTATTAAATTATGACGGTGGAAAGAATGATGACCAACAGAATAAAGAGAACCAAGACAAGACCGAAATGACGTCCAAATCCAAATCCTGCAAATCCGCTCATTCGTTTTCACTCCTTTCCACTAAGTTCCTATTATTATATTCTTTTATTTCGGAAATGCTTGGGTAAATGCTTATCTAGAAGTCTAATTTTCCGGGCGGCACTAAGCTTTTGTCCTTATCCAATATTTCAGTTCATCGTGAAGTGATTAGCGGTGCACCACGCGGACATCGTGAGTCCGCTGTTTGGCGGTACCGGAAGCCTGACGATTGCCCGGGAACCTAGCAAAGTCGAGGTGTTCAATGATAAGGACGGCGATCTCATCAACTTCTATAATGCGGCGATAGATTATCAGAACGCCGTAGCCAAGCTGGATGCCTTCGAAAGAAAAGCTGTATCGAGGCTGGCATTGCGTGACGCTCGATGCGAAGGTCGGGTCCGTCGTGAAGGCATCACTCGGCCAAAAACGCAGGGAAGAGACGGAATATCTGTTCATGAACTACGTTCCTAAACGTTCTGAACAGCAGATTTTTTGAAGATTTCGAGCGATGCGATCCGGGCGTTCAATTCCGGTGTCCGTCCGTCGAGTGTTTGAAGATTTTCACTTCATAGGCAAACGCAAACACGGGGCAAACCCCTTCCCCATATACTTATTTATGCGTGGACGAATGAAGGAGGAGACATGAATGGAGTATATGGACCTGCTCTCGCGGTTGGGAGTGGCTTCCTCCCATCCGGGGGGATTCAAGGCGACTCAAAAGCTTTTGGACAAAGCCCTGGAGCAAGGCGATTTGCGGATTCTGGAAGTGGGATGCGGTACGGGCAAAACGGCTTGTTATCTTGCGGGCCAAGGGTTCCGTGTAACTGCGCTTGACAGGCATCCGCTGATGCTTGAAAAGGCAAAGAAGCGGGCCGAAAAAGAAGGGATCACCGACATCGAATGGATTCAGGGCGACGTGCAGGAACTTCCCTTCGACAACGAATCGTTTGACGTCGTTTATGCGGAATCCGTCACCATCTTTACCGATATACCCAAGTCGTTGGAAGAATATTATCGGGTTTTAAAACCGGGAGGCCGGCTGATTGATCGCGAGATAGTTCTTTATTCGGAAATCCCGGAGCCGTCCCGCCAAGAAATTATGGACTTTTTCAAATTCGACAAAATTCCGTCGGTGGATGAGTGGCTCGTTGATCTGCGCCAAGCCGGATTTCAATGCGAACGTCCCAAGCTCGATGAATTCCGGAGTCACGAACATGCCATCGATCCGAGCGAAATCCAGGAGCTGGATCTTACCGTGCTGTTCGACCCGGAAATCGGACTCGGAATTATGAAATATGCCGATTTGGTGCTGGCCCAGGAGCCCTACTTCAGGGTCGGCGATTTTATCGCATGGAAGACCCGTGGCAGAGTGATGAGAAATCACAATATTCATAAGGATGAAGGATGACAAACAATGAGTGCCGGAGTTGGCGGATTCGGTTTCGGCGGCGGTGCACTGTTTAATCGATTGAAGGATAAAACGTTCTATCGTAAGATCAAAGGTTAGGCGGCTGATTACAAAAAGAGCCGAAGAAAGACGGGATAAGGGGAGAACAAGCTTTTCCCACCTGCAAGGACAAAAGCTTAGTGTCGCCCGGGAAATTAGATTTAGATAAGCATTTACCCAAGCATTTCCGAAATAAAAGAATATAATAATAGGAACTTAGTGGAAAGGAGTGAGAACGAATGAGCGGATTTGCAGGATTTGGATTCGGACGTCATTTCGGTGTTGTCTTGGTTCTCTTTATTCTGTTGGTCATCATTCTTTCCACCGTCATAATTTAATAGGGTCATTGTCATGATGGGTACGACTAAACAGAAAGAGGACATCCGCCCTTGTAGAGAAATTTCTGGTTACCACAACAAAATTTCCGGATAAAAGAGATGTCCCGAT
>NZ_BOVJ01000271.1 GCF_018403665.1 Paenibacillus cisolokensis | reverse complement strand
AGGGCTCCATTCGTTCGCGCCAACCCCGTCGGACGCATGTTTGCGTACCTGCAGGGCCTTATGCGTTCGCGCCAGCCCCACCGGACGCCTGTTTGCGAACCTCCGGGTGAACGTCGAATAGCCCCCACCTAGCGGCGGGAGCAGACTTCGACGATGCTGTTTCTTCAACCGGTATTCGGCCGAAAGCGCGTTCGACCAAGACATGAACGGTTCGAGCGCTTCGGCATCCAGCGGAGGGGATGAGCCGAAGTTCGGTTCGTTCGCGCAGACGGAACGTTATTCTCAAACAGGACGTTACTCTTAGACAGGACGTTTCTCCTCAGGCAGAACGCTATTCCCAGACAGCACGTTTCTCTAACGAATATCACACGCCTTATTTCTGCCCATACGCTGCTTTTTAAGATTTAACGAATCTGAGCCACCTTATTTACGATATTCCGCCTGAATTGGACCACTTTTAAGCAAATAGCGTTGCTCATATTCGTTACAATTCCGGAACACCGATTTTTCGCCAAATAGCGATTGTGAGATTCGTTAGATCGGTAATGGATGCCTTAATAGTAGCCTTAATAGTTGCCTTAATAGTAGCCTTAATAGAAACCTTAATATAAGCCTTAATGGACACCTGCATGTCCCCGAAACACGCGGTTTGCCGCTAGTTGACCGTCAGCATAGCGGACAAAGCATAAACCCGCCTACACCCGAAACGGCGCAAGCTCCGCGCTGAGCGGCCGCGTCTGCCCGTAGACGCTCCGGTAAAGACGGAACAGCTCTTCGTACGCCCGGACGGCATCCGGGTTCGGCTCATAAGGGTCGCCGTGCCGTACGAACCGGGCGGCGCACTCCTCGAGGCTTTCGAACCAGCCGCATCCGTACGCCGCCAGCATGGCGGCGCCTAGGCCGGGACCCTGCTCGTTCTCGAGCGGCACGACGGATGCGCCGAAAATGTCGGCCTGCATTTGCAGCCAGGCCGGATTTTGCGCGCCGCCGCCGATGGACACGACGCGATCGACCGTCTTGCCGGCCCGGCGGAAAATGTCCACCGTCTCGTTCAGCGAGAAGGTGATCCCTTCCATGACGGCGCGAACGAAATGAATCCGTTCGTGTGAACCGTCGATGCCGATGAAGCTGCCGCGTATGGCGGCATCGGCATGCGGCGTCCGCTCGCCGACGAGGTACGGCGTGAAGAGCAGTCCGCCGGCGCCCGGCGGAACGTCGCCGACGCCTTCCAGCAGGCGGTCGAACGATTGCTCCGGCGCGAACGTCTTTTTGAACCAGCTGAGCGAATACCCCGCCGCCAATGTGACACCCATCGCGTAATAGGCGTCTTCCTTGCCGTGATTGAAGAAGTGGGCTTTGCCCGCGAAGTCCTTTGTCTTGTCGTTCTCGTAGGAAAGGATGACGCCGGAGGTGCCGATGCTGCACAGCGTCAGCCCTTCGGACAGAATGCCCGCGCCGATGGCGCCGCAGGCGTTGTCCGCGCCGCCCGCGAACACCTTCACACCCGGCGAAAGACCGGTTCGTCCGGCCCATTGCGGAAGCAGTGTGCCCACCGGCTCATGCGAGGCGACAAGCGGCGGATAGAAGCTTTCGCTCAAGCCGAAAGCTTCCCGTATTTCGCCGCTCCAGCGCTTCTCCGCCACGTCGAGCAGCAGCGTGCCCGCGGCGTCCGAGTAGTCCATATGAAGCGCGCCGGTCAGCCGGTAACGCACGTAATCTTTCGGCAGGACAAACTGCCGCGCTTGCGCGAATACGTCGGGCTCATGCTGCCGCACCCATAAAATTTTGGGCAGCGTGAAGCCTTCCAGCGCCGGGTTGCGGGCAATGCCGAGCAGCTTGCTTCCGAGCGTCCGCTCGATTTGCCTGCACTGCTCGCTCGTCCGCGTATCGTTCCACAGTATCGCGCGCCGGACAGGACGGCCGTCGCCGTTCAGCAGCATGAGTCCGTGCATCTGGCCGGAGAAGCTGATGCCTTCCACCTCGTCCGGCGCAATGCCTGCGGAAGCGGTCAACTGCCGCAGCGCCTCGACGGTCGCCTCGACCCAATCCTCGGGCTCCTGCTCGCTCCAGCCCGAATGCTCGTGATACAGCGGATATTCGCGCGCCGCTTCGCCGCGCACCGCGCCGTCGCGGTCGACGAGCAGCGCTTTGACGGCGCTCGTCCCGAGATCGATCCCGATAACGTAACTCATGTCCGCCATGCTCCTCTCCATGTCCGGGCCGCCGCATCAAACGCCGAAGATCGCTTCGTTCAGCGCGGCGCGGATGCGCTCCAGCCGTCCCGATTCGTTGCGGATCGGCTTGTTCTGCAGCGCGTATTGCTCCAGCGA
Source organism: Paenibacillus cisolokensis (assembly GCF_018403665.1). Classification (GTDB taxonomy): domain Bacteria; phylum Bacillota; class Bacilli; order Paenibacillales; family Paenibacillaceae; genus Paenibacillus_AH; species Paenibacillus_AH cisolokensis. Next base: position 4,152 of record NZ_BOVJ01000271.1, on the reverse strand, counting down.
CGCGAGCGTCGCCCTGCCGGCGACGATATCCGCGCCGATCCCTTCCCGGAAGCTCCGATACCGCTCCTCGACGAACGCGTCCAGCACTTTGCCCTCGATCAGCCTGGCCGCCGCTTTCAATCCCCACGCATAAGCGTCCATGCCGGCGATATGGGCATGGAACAGATCTTCCGGCTCGAAGGAGCCCCGACGCACCTTGGCGTCGAAGTTGACGCCGCCTCTTCCGAGTCCGCCGGCCTTCAAGACTTCGTACATCGTAAGCGTCGTCGCGTACAGGTCGGTCGGAAACTCGTCCGTATCCCAGCCGAGCAGCAGGTCTCCCTGATTGGCGTCGAGCGAGCCGAGCATGCCGTTGATGGACGCCACGCGGATTTCATGCTCGAAGGTATGGCCGGCGAGCGTCGCATGGTTGGCTTCCAGATTCAGCTTGAAATGATTTTCGAGCCCGTATTTCCGCAGAAAAGCGATCGTCGTAGCCGCATCGAAATCATATTGATGCTTCGTCGGCTCCTTCGGCTTCGGCTCGATCAGGAACTGGGCGTCGAACCCGATTTCCTTGGCGTAATCGATCGCCATGCGATACAGTCTTGCCAGATTGTCCAGCTCCAGCGCCATATCGGTGTTCAGCAAGCTCTCGTACCCTTCGCGTCCGCCCCAGAACACATAGTTTTCCGCCCCGAGCTCCTTGCCGATTTCCAGGCTTTTTTCAGCTGCGCCGCCGCGTAAGCGTATACATCCGCGTTGCAAGTCGTGCCCGCTCCGTGCGTATATCGCGGGTGGGTGAACATGTTGGCGGTGTTCCAGAGCAGCTTTTTGCCGGTCGACCGCATATGATCCTTCAGCAGGGCGACGATGACGTCCAGATTGGCGTTCGTCTCCTGCAACGTTTCGCCTTCCGGCGCGATGTCGCGATCGTGGAAGCAGAAGAACGGCAATCCGAGCTTCTCCATAAATTCGAAATTGGCTTCGACCCGCGCTTTCGCCTTGTCCATGCCTGTCAGGCTGTCCCACGGGCGAATCGCCGTTCCGATTCCGAACGGGTCGCTGCCGTCCCCGACATAGGTGTGCCAGTAGGCGACGGCAAAGCGCAGATGCTCTTCCATCGTCTTGCCCAATACGACCTCCTGCGGATTGTAGTGCTTGAATGCGAGCGGATTGTCCGATTCCCTGCCTTCGTAGACGATTTTGCCGATGTTCTTGAAATAGGCCATCGATGATTGCCTCCCATGTCAAAGTTTATATATGGATACTTTCCCTTACTCCAAATGATACCACCCCCAAACTTAGTTTGTCTACTAAACAAACTAAGTTTCGCGCTGCTGCTGTCTGTGGTAAAATGGAAACCGCCATACGATACCATTTCCGGACAAAACGGAGTTTGCAGACGGGGGAACCGACAAGTGATAACGAAATCGACCGGCGATCAGGCGATGATCAAAAAATCAATACGGCGATCGTGCTGGAAGCCGTCCTGAAAGACGCTCCGCTGTCGCGGGCGCAAATATCGGAACGAACGGGGCTTAATAAAGCGACCGTATCGAGTCTTGTGCAGCAGCTGATCGACCGCCATCTCGTCATTGAGATCGGCCATGGCGAGTCGAGCGGCGGGCGGAAGCCGGTCATGCTGCTGTTCAACGCACAGGCCGGCCATGCCGTCGGCATCGATCTCGGCGTGAACTACATTCGCGGCGTATTGACAGACCTGGACGGCGCCGTGCTCCACGAGCGCGTGAGCAGCTTGAAGCGGCGCGATCCGGACCACGTGCTTCCCGAGCTGGCCTCCTGCATCGAATATTTGATCGCCCGGGCGCCGGATAGTCCGTACGGCATCGTCGGCATCGGCATCGGCGTGCCCGGCATCGTCGACGATCGGGGAACGGTGCTGCTCGCTCCCAACCTGGAATGGCGCAATGTCCCGCTGCGGGAATGGGCGGAGGAGCGCTTCGCGCTGCCGGTCGCCATCGACAACGAGGCGAATGCCGGCGCGCTGGGGGAGCAGAAATACGGCGCCGGGCGAAACGTGGCGCATCAGATCTATGTTAGCGTCGGGATCGGCATCGGCACCGGCATTATTTTGAACAAGGAGCTGTATAAGGGGGCTTCCGGCTTCTCGGGCGAGCTGGGCCACTTGTCCATCGAGCTGGACGGCAAGCCGTGCCGCTGCGGCAGCCGCGGCTGCTGGGAGCTGTACGCATCCGAGATGGCGCTCCTGGAACGCGCCGCCCCGCTCGGCTACGAGGATCTCGACGCCCTGCTGAACGCCGCGGAACAAGACGGACGCGTCCAGCAGCTGTTTCGCGAGACGGGGACGTTCCTCGGAGCGGGCATTGCCAGCATCGCCAACGTTTTCAATCCCGACCTCGTCATTATCGGCAACCGGATGAGCAAAGCGCAGCGGTGGATCGAGGAAGCGATGCGGGAGGAAGCGGCGAAGCGGGCGCTTCCGTATCACAGGGAGCGGATGCGCATCCAGTTCGCGGAGCTGGAAGACCGGTCCGCCGTACGCGGCGCCGCCAACGACGCGATCAGCCGGTTTTTCGCCAAAGTGAAAAGCGGCCGCTACGACGATTCCGCCAATCTATAAATCTCCCAATTTTGACTGGTATCGACAGCTTTTCTCCCAAAGTGCTATAATGCATTGTAGAATCCATCCGTCAGGGAGAAGCGGTGGTGGAAACCATTTTATACATTTTGGCGTTTTTGATCGCGTTTCTGTTCGTTTATGTTCTGATTCCACCGATTGGCAGGCTGGCGTTTCGCATCGATTTTGTAGATAAGCCCCGCAAGGATGTCGAGCGCAAAATCCATCGGGAGCCGATTCCGCTCACAGCCAGCTATGTAATGTTTCTCGGTTTTTTATCGCCTACTTGCTCGTTTCAAGAGAGTTCAACATGGAGACGGCCGCCATTTTCGCCGGAGGCGTGCTGCTGATCGTAATCGGCACAATCGACGATTGGTACAAGACGAAGGGCAAAGACTTCCCGGCCCTTCCCAAGATGATCGTGCAGGTGTCGGCCGCCGTGCTCGTCTACGCTTCGGGCATCGCGTTTACCGGATTTTACAATCCGATGTCGGGCGAATATGTCGTGCTGCCGGAGATTTTGCAATTCATTCTGACGATTCTTTGGATATTCGGCGTGACGACAGTCATCAACTTTTCGGACGGCATGGACGGATTGGCAGGCGGGCTGGCCGCCATCTCGGCGATTACGCTGTTCATCGTCGCCCTGGCCAAAGGCCAGTCGAGTTCTGCGGTTATGGCCATCGCGCTCGTCGGCATCACACTGGCGTACTTGCGCTACAACAAACCGCCGGCCAAAATTTTCATGGGCGACGCGGGAGCGACATTCCTCGGCTTCATTCTGGCCGTCATCGCGCTAGACGGAGCGTTCAAGCAGGCGACGGTGCTGTCGCTGTTCATCCCGATTCTGGCGCTCGGCGTGCCGATCTTCGACAATCTGTTCGTCGTCGCCAAGCGGTTCATGCAGGGCAAGGCGATCTATGAAGCCGATGCGAGCCAGGCGCATTACCGCTTGCTCCGTTCCGGCATGACGCAGAAGCAGGCCGTCCTGTTTTTGTATCTGATCAGCACATGCTTGAGCTTGTCGTCCATCATCCTGCTGCTTCTTATGCAGGTGTGAACGAAAGCCGGGAGCTTCCGCTCCCGGCTTTTTCTTGCAAGGCTGGCCGTTTCAAGGGGGCGCTGCCGCAACGATTAGGTTCCTGCCGCATGCGGCCAAGCCTTTCTCCGCCGCATTCTGGCCGCTCTGCTGTTTCCGACCCCGATTACGGGTTCTTCTCGGGAATGCGGTCCGTCAGCGCCTGCCCTTCGGCCTGTATCCGGTCGAGCGCTTCCTCCAGCGTCTTGTCGCCGCGGATGACCGCATCCAGCTCCTCGCGGCGCAGCTTCTCAAACGCGCGCGCTGTAAAATTCTGTATCCACATTGGGCCATTCCGGCTCTTTGACCGTCTTCTGGTTTCCACCACTTCGCGTGTCGGCTCATTTATCAGCTTGGTGTGCGAGGGATATTCGATAAGTTTTCCCGGCTCAAAACCAATACTGCAAAAGTGCAGTTTTTTCCTGATATTTACAGCCCAATCGCTCAAATTCTTGCGATCATACAGTATTTTGGGCCTCCAAACGGCGTGTAA
>NZ_BOVJ01000270.1 GCF_018403665.1 Paenibacillus cisolokensis | reverse complement strand
TTTTTCTGACCAGAAAAAACCAAGCAAAATCGGGACGCTGAAAATGAAAATGTAGAGGGAGACGTCCTTGACCATCCCTTCCGCAGCCCGGCCGTACAAATAAAACAACACGCCGACGGCGTAAAATTTCACGGCTCGGCCGAGCGCCGCGTATGCGATGAGCCGCCAAAGCGGAAAATGAAGACATCCCGACAGTATCGTAAATACTTTGAACGGAATCGGGGTAAAGGAGCCGATCATAATGGCCGCCTCCCCGTTCTTCTGAAACAGCCGGGTGGCCGAATCGATCCATTCAGGTTTAAGAAGCTTATAAAGGACGGATTTTCCGAGCAGCCGGCCGATTAGAAAGCCGAAAGGAGTGCCGAGAAGACAAGCGATATAGCCAACGGTCGCCAGCCACAATGCATTGGACGGGGTAATCAGACTTAGCGAGACCTGGAGGAAGAAAGCCGGTACGGGGAAAATGATCGCATCGGCAAACGCGTGGATAAACATGCCCCAAGCTCCGAAATCCATTAAAATATCGATGATGTTTTGAAACATTTACAAGCTCCTATCCGGTTTCTGCGATCGAATGCATGCAGCTAGCTGTTATTCATATTGTATACGAGAAACGGGCATATTCGGTTTCAATTTTTCGCAAGAAAAACGCCCGGTGGTGTTGGGCGTTTTTTAAGTGGTATTTCTATCGCGGATTCGGGAACAGACGCTGTACGATCTCGTTAAATTCGGCGACAAATCCGGCAACCGGATGGCCTTGCTGCACGTCCTTGACGTAGTTGTTGACCCGGTCCACGAACTGCGGGTTTGTCGATACGTATACGTTCTGGATATCGGGATCGACCGCCCGCACTTTATCGGCGATCTGATCTTCGATTTCGCGCGTCAGCTTCTTTTGGTTCGGGTCGAGCGCGGCTGCGACGTATGCGTTTCGTCTCGTTACGAGCACATTGGCGGTATGGACGCCTTTAATCTTCGTAATGTTTTCCGCAGCCTTGTCGGCAATTTCGATCCGCTCTTCCGCATCGTTCGCTCTGTTATTCGCGTCGCGATTCGCGCGGTAACCGTCAGTCCCCGCATTGTCCCTTGACAGGGGCTGAACCGCGCGGTTGCCGGTATTGTTCGGATTGACCGGATTTTGACCGTTAGGACGATTTGTCGTACAGCCTGCAGCCAGAAGCAAGCTTGCGATCATTAGGGCGGATGCGATCCGTGTATAGCTTCGTTTCACCATTTTCACTCCTCGTATAGTATGT
>NZ_BOVJ01000269.1 GCF_018403665.1 Paenibacillus cisolokensis | reverse complement strand
AGTTGAGTCCGTATAATTGTGTAAAAACGGAATCTCTTTTAAAAAATTAAGAGAGCCATTTCAAAAACCCTCGGTTAGAATGAAGTTTGCGGACACCATTCCTGGAGAGGAGTTTTTGTTATGGCTCAATATCAGATTACTGTAGATTCGCAGCTTTTGCAGCAACTTTTTCTCGGAAATTCGCAGGATTCGGGGGTGGCCAAACTGTTGGAATCGGTATTGAATCAGGTGTTGCAGGCCCAAGCTACGGAACAGCTGTCTGCGGAACCGTACGAACGTACAGATGAACGCCAAGGTTATCGGAACGGTACATATCCCCATCAACTGACGACGCGAGTGGGAACGATCACCCTTCGGGTGCCACGGATTCGAAATGGAAAGTTCTCGACAGAAATGTTTGCCCGCTATCAACGAAGTGAACAAGCCTTAGTTTTAGCCCTCATGGAGATGGTGGTGAATGGGGTATCCACTCGAAAAGTTTCGCAAATCACGGAGGAACTGTGTGGAACCGAGTTCTCTAAGTCAACGGTTTCCGAACTGTGTAAACGCCTGGATCCGATTGTAACGGCTTGGAACAACCGAAATTTACGAGAGAGCTTCTATCCATTTCTTATTGTAGATGCCCTCGTTTTAAAGGTTCGTGAAGAGGGGCGTGTACGCTCTCGTGGTGTAATGTTGGCCTACGGGGTGAACACGGAAGGCTATCGAGAAGTCCTGGGACTGATGCTTGGAGATAGTGAATCAGAGGCCAGTTGGGGTGAGTTTTTTAGCTGGCTGAAAGATCGAGGCTTGCGAGGCGTAGAACTCATTGTGTCCGATCAACATGGCGGGCTCGTACGAGCCATTCGAACCCATTTTCAAGGGGTAACGTGGCAACGGTGTCAGACTCATTTTATGCGAAATATCCTCGATGCCACGCCCAAGCAGTTGCAAGAGGAGTTGTATCCCCGTGTTCGTGCGATTTTGGATGCTCCTGATCTTGAGACCGCACGGTTGTTGTTACAACAAACGGTGGAAACGTACGAGACCAAAGCTGCAAAGGCGATTTCCGTTTTGGAGAATGGTTTTGATGATGCCACAGCCGTTCTTCTGCTCCCCGAAAAGTACCGTAAACGACTTCGGACAACAAATGGCATGGAGCGACTCAATGAAGAAATTCGCCGACGAGAACGTGTCATACGCATTTTTCCTAACCGTGAATCGGTTATTCGCCTGATCGGAGCTTTACTTATGGAGATAGACGAAAAATGGGCAAGCGGCAAAAAATATCTCGATATGGCAGAGTATTTGGAATGGCGAGAAACTCAGGCAACAAAAGCGATGTCTAAAGTGACTCGCATTGGCTAATTTATTTCTCTAGCCGAGGGGAATTTACACACAAAAATGGACTTGATC
>NZ_BOVJ01000268.1 GCF_018403665.1 Paenibacillus cisolokensis | reverse complement strand
TTTCGGGATAGTTATCACAGCACCTCACTTCCATCGTCAAATCCATAATGTTGTCAACTCTGGTTATTTACTTCCATTCTTAAAAGGGTAAAATTAGCAATGAAATTGTCCGGAAACACATTGTCGAAGCGGAAATCGTCAAACTAGCAGCCTCGCTCAAATAAAGCGGCAGCGATTCGTTACTGCCGCTTCTCTTTTTTCTCCGACGAATCAATTGATTAGCAATGAGTCGGAATAAACCGTCCCTTCCTCGTGAATGTCGTCATAATCAATCCAATGCCTGGACTTCACCCGATAATAATAACCGGTCGAAACGGTGATTTCCCGGCTGGAATAGGCATACGATGCGTTGGAATAAGTGGTTTTGGCACCCGTATTCACGTCGATCCATTCGGAGCCGGTCCAACGCTGCAAGGTGGTCTGAATGCCTATCGTATCTACTTTTCTGGTTCCTAATGTCTGGCCCCAGACACTGACCTTTCCGTTGCCGAGATCGGATAGATTGCCCGAGCCATCATCTAAGTAACGAAAATAAGCGGCCATGAACAGCGTAGCTGCAACCAAGCTGGTGTTCACCCAAACCGCGATTTCCCGGCCCACCTGTTGAACCCTGTTTCAGAAAACGGTATAGTTGGTATATCAAGATTACACATTAAGGATGATCATACGATGGATATGCCGCTGTACGAACGGATTTTCAACTATGTTTTCGACAAAATCAGGACCGGCGAATGGAAGCCGGGCGATCGCGTTCCCTCGGAAAAAGAGCTGGCCGAGCAGTTCGATGTGAGCCGGATTACGTCGAAGAAAGCGCTGGAGCTGCTTTCGCAGTACAAGCTGATCGAGCGCATTCAGGGCAAAGGCTCCTTTGTGTCCGAAACGATTCCGGATTTGCACGAGATTAAAAGGCAGAGACAAGCGGAAAGCGGCGGCGAGCTGCGGCGAAGCGGTGACGAGGGACACTGGCGCACGGTCGGGCTCATTTTGCCCGATTTTGCGGATTCCTTCGGCGCGGATCTGATCCGGGGCATCGAGGAGCAATGCTCGCGGTACGGCTGCCGGCTCATGATGAAGCTGACCTATGACAACCGGGAGGTCGAGGAAGCGGCCATCCGCTCCTTCGTTCGCGACGGCGTCGACGGCATCGTCGTATTTCCCGGCCATGGCGAGCATTACAATGCCGAGCTGCTGCGGCTTGTGCTGGACGGATTTCCGATCGTGCTCGTCGACCGGTATTTGAAAGGAATCGCCGCCAGGGCGGTGTTCACCGACAACCGGAAGGCGGCCTTCGACGCGACCGATTTTCTGCTTCGGAAAGGCGTCCGCGAAATCGGCTTTCTGTCCGCCCCGGCGGAAAACACGTCCAGCATCGAGGAACGGCTGGCCGGGTATACGGAGGCTTGCATCCAGGGCGGATCGGCCCCGAAGACCGATCATATTATGACGAATTTGTTCAGCTCGCTCCCGCAATTGTTCGATACCCAGAACGTTCGCGCCGACAGCGAGACGGTAAAGCGGTTCGTCCAGATGAATCCGGAGCTTGCCGCATTCGTCGTGTCGGAATATAATCTCGCGCTTATTTTGCGGGAAGTGCTTCTGTCGATGGGCAAGCGGATTCCGGAAGATTATCAGATCGTCTGCTTCGATTCTCCCGGCCAGCCGTTCGGCGAGCATATGTTTACGCATGTGCGTCAAAATCAGCGGGAAATCGGCCGCCGGGCGGTCGAAACGCTGTACCGGATGTGGAACAAGGAGGAGACGGCGTTAATCCATATCGTGCCTCACGAGATTGTGGTCGGCCAATCGACGGTCGGCTGATGGCGTGCTCCATACTTACAGCTGCTGAAA
>NZ_BOVJ01000267.1 GCF_018403665.1 Paenibacillus cisolokensis | reverse complement strand
ACACAAAAATGGACTTGATCTCATTTTAATCGAGTTTCCATTTCTTGTGATCTCAAAAAATGTGCCTGTCACATGTTCAAATTTAATCGATCCATCTTCTGCTAGAAAGAATATGCCGTAGTTGTCCAGTCTGATAGTACGCTCAGATCCATAATTGGACGAATAGTAAAATATGTTAAAACTGTCATCAGGCTTTGTGATAAAACCTCTGCCACTCATTGATTCACCGACCATGTCAGGGTGGAAGGCGTTATTATTATCAAAACTTTTAGCGCCATCCCCTTCCCCATAAATAGCTACGGGCCACGAATCACTTCCTTTGCCAACAAAAGTATAGTGTTGTTTTAATCTGCCTAGGTCAACTTTAAGAAAGTTGTCTGGCTCGTTTAAGGGAATCTTTTTCGTTCTTCCCCATTTATCTGGTGTAAGATGAAACACAATTAATTCTTTACCGACACCAGCATCTGCAACAGCTTCGTAAATGGGAATAAAAAATTTCGGTTTGATGTCTGTGATATGCAAATACTTTCGAAGTTCTTCCCCTGCTTCTTTCATTTTGGAACCGTAAGTCATAAACAAAATCTTTCTGTTTCCGTATTCTTTGAATGCTTTGAACTTTAGCCAATTGTTTGTAAACTCGATGGTTGCTTTTCCGTCATTGTCAAATCCATATTTAGCAAATGCCAGTTCGTCTCCTTCATCTGCATGTTGTTCGAATACTGTTCTTGCAATGTCAATGAGTGTTTTAAAACTTCTATCACTTTGAGTTTTAAACTGTTTTTTGACGTTGTTAATCAACATCATGTCACCACTAAAAAAATAGGCTTCCCCGTCAATTATCTCTATTTTATTGTCTTCTCCAATGTCTGCCCTCCGGTAAAGTTTTCCGTTTTTCGGAAAGATACAGCCGTATCTACCGCTAGGTAATGGTAGTTCTCGCCGCTTGCTGATACACATAAACTCATTTGTCTGCCCCCTTATAGTTAACAATAAATTGCCGGTACCGCCTAACTAATTCCTGATCCCATGGTACTTTCCCATCTTCATACAAGCTGACGTAGCTTGCGCTTATGCCAAGATGATCCGCAACATCTTTTTGGCGAATTTTATTTTCAATCCTTTTTAGTTTCCATATTGTAACCTCATTCATGATCAACTTCCCTTTCGTTAAAATTGTTTAATGATAATTAAAAAGAAGCCGCCGAAGCGACTTCTTTGGAATATGTATTGTTATACAGTTAGTTGAGCAACCGCTTTTTTGCTGCCGACTCTTAGCGTTGCTTCAGCAACTACTTCACCGCTTATAGCATCTCCTGTTTTAGCCAATGTCTCAAACGTTGGTTGACGTAAATAGTCGAGAGAGATAAAATCAGGCGCAAATGCGGTAATTTTGTTAGGAGAAGCATAACGCGACAAGAGGAAATATACAGTACCGTAATTCGTTCGAACACCGTCTACAAGAAGACCAAACACATTGTTTTGATGAATGTAACTGTAACTGTCCTTGTAAATCGCGTCGATTTGTTCCTTCAGATCAGCGTTAACGAGTGCAAAATATTGGCCTGTAGGAAGCCCCTGTATCCAGAAGCATTTAACAAGCCGTTTAATGTCATCTTCGCTAATCTGTGTAGGTGTAGCTGCTTCAATCTTGTTGTTGTCGTCCGCCCATTGCTCTATACCGTCAAGTTGTCTAATATAGGGACTAGACGATCCATCATTACGAACTCCTGAAGTAATCGATTTTTCAATGCCCTGTTTAATTTCCACCAAACGATCTGCGATTTCTTGACCGAAAGTTGTGGATTGCATTGCTAACGCAGTTCCGCTGATTTCGGCTGCACGTTGCCAAATCTGGCACACGTTATTGAGTTCTGCTCTTCCTGATTGATAAACCGTTGGATTTTTATTTCCCTCAATTACGCCTTGTCCAATGTCATCAGTATTAAATGATCGTTCACGCCAACAATGGATCGTCGCACTAGCCTTACCTGTCAATCCTTTGCCGAGAAGTAATGACAAAACGGCGTATCGTTAGCGTCACCGACTTTGTAAATCTCTTTTGCTAAACTAATCGTTTCGTGTTGCGTAAAATCAGTTGATTTAAACAATTGTATCTACTCCTTTTATTTGTATAGTTTTTGTAGTTTTGATTCGATCATTCCAATTACGTCACCCTTAGACTCGGCTTGCGAGTAAGCGTCAGTCTGTCGGTGATTGTCTGGCTTAAATGATGAATCAATAGACCGCTTTTTAAGCGCTTCTTGAAGTTTTGCAACTTTGGCTTGAAGTTCGCTTTCATCCGAAACGGAAATAAAATCAGCGAAATCCTCCGCGCCCATTTGTCGCAAACTGGAAACTAACTTTTGCTGAAGAAGCTCGGCTTTCAGTCGCTCGATTTCTTTTTCCGCTTCAGTTTTCTCTTTGGGTCTGAGTTTAAGCAACTCATCCCTTTCGGTAACAATTGGATTTAGTTCTTGCTCAATCCATTGTTGCTTTGCTTCGGCAAGCATCTGATTAATTTGCTCTTGCGTATAAGTTTGTTGTGACATTTTTAGCACCTCTCTCTTGGATTTTTTGTTGCCCTCTCTTGGGATTAAATTTCTTTAATAATCAAGAAAAAAACTCCTTCGAAGTTCGAAGGAGTCACCCAAGAGAGGGAAAACCTATCCCGAAAATTAAAGTA
>NZ_BOVJ01000266.1 GCF_018403665.1 Paenibacillus cisolokensis | reverse complement strand
GATGATCTTCGATAAGTTTGGACCTCTGTCAAGATAGTAGACACAGAATTTATTGATTTAGCGCATTAAAGTAGTATTGGCTTTCAAAATCAGCTGGCGTGTTGTATCCGATCGACGAGTGGATACGTTCATTGTTGTAAAAGACCTCAATATACTCGAAGATGCTTTTCTCGGCTTCTGCACGGGTTTCGTACTTGTTCAGATAGATGAGTTCTTTTTTGATAACGCTGTGAAAGGATTCAATGCAAGCATTGTCGTAGCAGTTGCCTTTTCGGCTCATGCTTCCGATCATGGAATAAAGCTGCAACTGTTTCTGGTAATCGTGAGAGGCATACTGGCTGCCGCGGTCGGAATGGTGCAGAACCGCTTCATCGGGCTGCTGACGACCGTACGCCTGCTTTAGCGCCTGCAACACCAGTTCCTTGGTCATCCGGTCGCTCATGTGCCAACCGACGATTTTACGGGAGTATAAATCCATGACGCTCGCGAGGTACAGCCAGCCTTCTCCCGTTGCGATGTACGTGATGTCCGTCACCCATTTTTATTGGGCTTGCTGGCCGTAAACTCTTGGTTCAGCACATTGTCCTGCACGGGTAGACTGTGTTTGGAGTTGGTGGTCGCTTTGTACTTCTTGACTGTCCGGGACCGCCACTGCTGCTCGTTCATGATCCGCGTCACCGTTCGCTCGGAGATCGTCACTCCTTGCTGCAGGAGTTTACGGGTGATCTTCGGACTGCCGTAAAGCTTGCGGGACTGATCGTAGATTTCTTTGACCTGCTCGGTCCATTCCTTGTGCTGACGCTCCCGTTCGCTTTCCGGGCGCTCCTTCCATTTGTAGTAGCCGCTGCGAGATACTTTCAATACGCTGCACATCTTCTCCAGTCGGTACTCGGAGCGGTGTTCGTGGATGAACGCATATTTCACCGACGGTCTTTCGCGAAGAAGTGCATTGCTTTTTTAAGATTTCATTCTCCTCTTGCAGGTCTCGTATTTGCTTTTGCAACTCCCGCAACTGATGATCTTCGGACTTAAACGTTTGCGCCGCAACGATCTCCGGCTCACCGCCATACTTCTTCATCCAGCCGTATAGCGTGTTGTCCTTGATCTTCAGTTCGCGGGCGACTTCCGCCACCGCCTTTCCGCTTTCCTTGACGTATTGAACCGTCTTTCTCTTGTACGTCTCATCATACAGGGGCTTTTTCATTTCGACACAGTCCTCCGATTCAGCTTGATTTCATCAGTGTAATCTGTGTCTACTATTCAGTCTAGCATCAGTTTGCCAATCTAAAGTAT
>NZ_BOVJ01000265.1 GCF_018403665.1 Paenibacillus cisolokensis | reverse complement strand
TAGTCAGAGGTGTATGATATTTTGTGTTGTCAAAACCGTCCCGTTTAATTGAATCATGTATTCCCCGGTATGAGCACTTATCGCACTCTTACACCGAAATGTACCGGTTGGGTCGCTGATCGGCGGCCCGTTAAATCAAAAAAAAGAATGACCGGGCAACGGTACTGCCGGGTCATTCTCCCACATTACAAGACAAGGCTCGATACGGTAATCCCCACAATGAGCGGAAGCAGGAACGTGAACACATAAGCCGTCCAGAAATCCGTGCCTCCGCGGCTCGCAACCTCTTCTTCGCTGCTGCACCGGGAAATGATTCCCGCCGCATGGTGATAATAAATGCGGTTGCCGAACCGTCCCATCGCAAGCGCGGCAATCGCGTTGAATATGAGCAGTCCGACCGTCCAGTCCGCAAATGCGGCGAACGTAAAGAGAAACGCTCCCTGGACAATAAAAACAGCACGGCATTCAAATACATTTTTCGATATAAGAACCAGGTAAAAATTCCCGATAACAATCCCAGCCAAAAGCAACCCCAATTCCACGATTGGGGCGACGCCCACTTTTCCGTATAATATCCGTTAGCGGAAAATTTACTGAGCAAATTCATATTTATTTCCATTATTTCGCCCTCCTACCGACCATTCTACCATGTTCGACATCTACCGTAAACGAAACGACCCACTCCTTCATCCCCTCCATAAACTTTTTACCCAATCGGCTGTCACGCGGGTATGGTCACGGAGAAATATAAAAATTTTCTCATTTTTAAACCCCCGGACCTATGTTAAGCCCCCTTTTTGAAATTTATACTTAATATTGACTCTAACGTCAGAGCCCGAAATCCATTACAGAGCGTGTATGCTTGGAGGGCATAATGCTATGGTACAACAACAACGACTATATGAGAGAATAAGCTGGAATTCGGTTTTCGAGCTGACCGTTCCGCCATCGGGCGAATGGGCAGAGCCGTTAAAAGCACATGTGCTTGTCCTTAATATTTCGATGAACGGGCTCTGTTTTGAATCGAATTTGCTCCTCCCGGTTGACGACTCCATCACACTCATGCTCGACAACCCGACCGTCGGCCCGACGGAAGGCGTGATTCGCTGGAGACGCCCCGGTTCCGGCCAGCTTCGGTACCGTTATGGCATCGAACTGACAAAAGTCAATGTCCATTATTACCTCAAGCTGCTGGAATGGGCTTATAGCGGTCCGCCCGACCATAGCTGGTCCGACGAAGCGATGTAATAATCAAATGCTGCCAGCCGCAGGTTTGCCGGAGAAACGACAGTTCCCGGGCAAATCTTGCGGCTGTTTTGTTGTTGCCGAACTGCCCTTATAATGTAGATGAAGCCAACAATCGGAACCGGGAGGGGCTCATATGCCGACGCAGCACAGCCGGTTATGGAAAGAGTTTATGGGCGGCGCCCGTTTTCATGTTTCCGTAGCGGCCTATACGAAAGTGCCTTCCACGTGGCGAGATACCGATTTTGTACCGGATTTCAATCGCTTCTATATGATCAGGGAGGGCGAGGGACTTATCCGGATCGAAGACCGCGAAATTCGTCCCGAGCCGGGACAGCTCGTGCTGATGCCGGCGGGTGTTCGCCAAAGCTATTCCACAATCAGCGAAGATACGTTCGGTAAATACTGGTGCCATTTTACCGCAACGATCGGCGAAATGAGCCTGTTCGACCTTTTGGAGGTTCCGCCGACAATCCGGATCGATCGGGGCGATGAATGGCAGGCATGGACTAACCGCTTCGAAACGCTGATCCGGGAGATGCATAATCCGACACTGGCCGCCGGATTCCGCGTGACAGCGACAATTATGGAGATGGTAGCCGCCTATATCGAAACGGCCGGGAGAGACGTCCGGGTCAGCCGATCTACGGCCGTCGTCGACAAAATCAACACCGTCGTCCGCTATATGGAGAGCCGTCTGGATCAGCAGTTGACGGTCGAGGAAATGGCCAAGGTGGCCCATTACCATCCCAATTATTTTATCCAGGTGTTCAAACAATTCACCGGTCTGTCGCCGATCCAATACGTCAATTCGCTGCGTATCGAACGGGCCAAGCGGTGGTTGGCCGCCACGGACATGACCGTCTCCGAGATCGCGGAGCAACTCGGCATGTCCTTATATTACTTTTCCCGGCTGTTCAAGGAGCAGACGGGGTTCTCGCCGACCGCATACCGGCAACTCGATAACCGATAAGGGCGGCGGAGGCCGCTTGGGACGACATCAGCCGGGCGGGCCTCCGCCGGAAACGAGAAGCTGAATCAGGGATGTTCGGGCTGGCAAACCGTATCCGGACGACCATAAAAATTTTTGATCACCCCTTTACAACATTATGGGGATATGATATTATTTTTATTGCTTGCTCCGAATAATCGAAATAACGATGACGGGGCGACAACGAAACAACTCCATTTTCGAGACGTGGCTCAGCTTGGTAGAGCGCTTGCTTCGGGAGCAAGAGGTCGCAGGTTCAAATCCTGTCGTCTCGACCATACATAACAGCAATCGCGGCTTTGTGGCCGCGATTTTTTGTTTGCCGCGATAAACGCAGAAGCCGCGCATCAGGCGCGGCTTCTGTAAAGCTGAATATCATTAGTATCCCAATTCGGCTCCCGTTCCCAGTTCTTCGGCAAGCTTGTCGACCGGAATCGCATCCGTCGGAATTTCCTGTTTGAACTCCACTTTCTTGTTGATATCGCCATATTGCGTATTAAAGTGAAGCGCAAGTTTCATCGATTCTCCCGAATCCGGATCGGTGATGCCGATATCGATTTTCGCGTTTTGGTATACAGCGTACCCGTCCTGAATTGCCGTAACAAGGGTAAGATCGTTCACGGTCAGCACTTTTTTAATTTCCGCCAGCGCTTCGTCCTTGTTCGCTGCCAATTCCGTCTTCGCCTGCTCCAATTCTTCTTTGCTCAAATCCACCGCCTTCATATATTCCTCTTTCGACATCAGAATGTCGAGAATTTGCGGCAGCGTATTGGAGAAGAGCGTATTCAGCGCTTCGTCGGAATTGTCTTTCGTTACGGCGAATTTAATAATGCGGTCGGCTTTCACATCTTCCGGAAGACCGGCTTCGTCCTTCTTCAATTCGCTGAAGTAGGTTTTTTCGTCAAAATCTTTCACAAGCACCGCACTGAGTTCCTGGCCAAGCTGCTGCTGAACTTTAATATCCAGCGCCGACGTCAAATCTTGTCCCGATTCTTCGGCAAGTTTCTCCAAATCGACTTCGACAAATTTCTCCGTAAGCGTCTCGGGCAGCGGCACCATCGGAATTTGCGGAATTTTGACCCACATTTTTTGCCTTCGAGCAAAATCGGCACTTCCAGCGACATTTTCAGATCGCCTTCGAGCGAAAGCCCGGCGGTCGCTTCCATACGCAGCGGTTCGCTTTGATAAGCTCCGGACGCCGTGATGGAAGCCCCTTTCAGCAGCGGCACCATGCCGGCAGCCGGATTGCTGCCGAGCGCTTCCGCGGGCAAGCTCAGTTCGTCAATACCGAATGACCCTTTGAACGTATATGATTCCATCGTCATCGCTTTGTTCATTGCCTCTTGCAGTGCTTCCTTGGCTGGCTTGCCGCTGCTCCCGCAACCGGATGCTACGGTTAACACCATAGATAACAACAGTGCGGTCAACCAATACTTTTTCTTCAACATGATCCCTCCACTATTCTTACTGTAGCTTGAGGCCACATTTAATCATTGTATACCACTTACTACGAGGTTTAAAGAAGATGGATTCTAAAAATATGCTAAAGTTCCAAGAAAATTGAAAAACCTTCAGCCCGGCCATTCTGATGGCCAAACTGAAGGTTGCGTTACTCGCGGTTTTACCCTTCCGGATTATAATGGGACGTGTGATTACGCTGCTTCGTCTTCTTCGACCCGGACATCGGCTGCTGGGGACGGTTATGTTCCTGATGCTGCCTTGCCCGCTGCTCGTCGGGATTGGGGACGGGAATGCTGTCGGGTTTGCTCATCTCGTGTCATTTGCTCCTTCCTTGGTATCGAACGGACCGCTAACTGCGGGGATGCTGCAAATCGGTCGGCTCGTCATGATTCAGCGCATCCTGATGCCGCCGGTCGTTCGCATCCTGGCGAAACTGCTGGGCCTGGTGGCTGTTGACCGGATTTTCGTCCAGATCGTCGACGACGTTGCTCAAATTTTTATCGATACGGCCTTTTGCTCGTGTCACGGCTGGCTTCCTCCTTTATCACACGTGCGTCAGTCGATGAAGCGCCTGCGCGCATTCATGAAGATGACGGGTATAATCTTCGATCAGTTGCTGAATGATGTCGTTTCGCTCATCGATCGTCCGATCATTCTTCTCTACATCGATCAGTTCCACCTTGACTTCCCGGCTGTCGACATAAGTGACTTTGAAGTCGAAAGCGTACATTTGATGCCCTGCCGAATAAATCGTAATTCGCAACGATCGGGGATCGGCTTCATCCATTGCCACGACGGAGCGATCGGGTCTGTTCATCACTTCGGGCAACGTTTCCTGCCATGCTTGGACCAGCTTCTCCGGCTCGATTCGCAGCTCGTCTTTTTCGCTCATGACCAAACCACCTCCATACCGTTAACATGCGGAAGGCAATCCGGTTTTATTCGTATATAAGACGGCTTTGCCGCCAAAAGCGAGGTATTCCCGTAAACAAAAAAAGGACGCCCTTTCGGGCATCCCTGCTTGATCGGTTATTTCATAAATGGCGGAGAGGGTGGGATTCGAACCCACGTGGGCTTGCACCCTAACGGTTTTCAAGACCGCCCCGTTATGACCGCTTCGGTACCTCTCCATCGCGATTCAAAAAGGATAACAAATTATATTATACCACAGACCCAAAAGCGGATTCAACCGTTTCGGGTCTGCAGTCCTATCCTGTTTACGCCTTTTCGGGGCCGATGATTTCCAGTCCGCCCATATATGGACGCAGTACGCTTGGCACGACGATCGACCCGTCGGCCTGTTGGAAGTTTTCCATAATCGCCGCTACCGTCCGGCCCACTGCCAATCCCGAGCCGTTCAACGTATGCACAAATTCGGGCTTGCTCGTCGCATCGCGGCGGAACCGGATATTCGCCCTGCGGGCCTGAAAATCCTCGAAATTGGAGCAAGACGATATTTCACGGTACGTTCCCGCGCTCGGCAGCCATACCTCAAGATCGTATGTTTTCGCCGATGCGAAGCCCATATCGCCGGTACAAAGCGTCAATACGCTATACGGCAGCTCGAGCAGTTGCAGCACCTTTTCGGCATTCTGCGTCAACGTTTCGAGCTCGTCATAAGAATGTTCGGGGGCGACGATCTTCACAAGCTCGACCTTGTTGAATTGGTGCTGCCGAATCAGCCCCCGCGTATCGCGGCCCGCAGCTCCTGCCTCGGAACGGAAGCAGGCGCTGTATGCGACGAAATAGCGGGGCAGATCACCCGCATCGAGGATTTCATCACGCAGTACGTTTGTCACCGGCACCTCTGCCGTCGGAATAAGATAGTAATCGGAGTCCGCCACTTTGAACAGATCCTCTTCAAATTTCGGCAGTTGCCCCGTGCCGATCAGACTGTCGCGATTGACCAGATACGGCGGCAGAAATTCTTCATATCCATGCTCGTCGCTGTGCAAATCCATCATAAAGTTGATGAGCGCCCGTTCCAGTCTGGCTCCGAGCCCGCGATAAAAACGAAACGCGAGCCCGTCACTTTGGCTGCCCGTTCAAAATCAAGAAGACCAAGCGCCTGGGCCAGATCCCAATGCGCCTTCGGTTCGAAATCGAACGTCCTCGGCTCGCCGACTCGACGAATCTCTACATTGTCCTCTTCCGACGCGCCTACCGGTACGCTTTCGTGGGGTACGTTCGGAATAGCCAGCATCAGCTGTTCGATCGCCGATTCGACGGCTCGCAGCTCATCGTCGAGCGCCTTGATGCGGTCGCCCACATCTCGCATTTCCGCGATGAGCGAGCTGGCGTCGCCACCGGCCTTCTTCAGCTTGGCCACTTCCTGGGAAACCGTATTGCGCCGATTTTTCAACTGTTCGGTTTCCTGGAGCAGCTCCCGCCGTTTGCCGTCCAAAGCTGGAAATTCCGCCACCAGCTCGGCCGACTTGCCGCGATGACGGAGCGCTTCTTCGACCTTCGCAAAATCATTGCGCAATCTTTTAATATCAAACACTGCTGTTGCTCCTCTCTGCGGAAGCCCGCAAGGACGCAGCTTCTTCGGCCATTTGCAGCAAATAGGCATGCATCCGGAAATCTTCCGTCAGCTCGGGATGGAACGAACAGGCAAGCAGATTGCCTTGGCGAGCCACTACAATCTCGTCGCGATACGTGCTCAGCACCTCAACGCCGGCTCCAACCGACTTGATCAGCGGGGCCCGGATAAAGACAGCCCGTACCGGCTCATCGACGCCTTTGACGACCAGATCGGTTTCGAAGCTTTCCCGCTGGCGCCCGAAGGCGTTGCGGGCAACGGTCATGTCCATCAGCTGCAGATGCGCCTCGTCCTGTCCTTCAATCCGTTTGGCCAGCACGATCAGACCGGCGCAAGTGCCGAATATCGGCTTTCCTTCGGCTGCAAATTCCCGGATCGCTTCGATGAATCCGTATTTGCGCATCAGCTTGCCGATCGTCGTGCTTTCGCCGCCGGGAATGACGAGGCCGTCAAGCTCGGCGAGCTGCTCCGTCCGCTTGATGGAAACGGCGGTTGCCCCCGCCGCCTCCAAACTGCGAATATGTTCCGCCACTGCGCCTTGCAGCGCAAGTACGCCAATTTTCATGTCACTCTACGCCTTCCTTCTCCGTTGCCGGACCGTGCAAGATGAGATACGCTTCTTACCAGCCGCGATCTTGCATCCTTTCGCCGGCAGTCAGCTTCGAAATTTCAATGCCTTTCATCGGAGTACCGAGATTTTTCGAAACTTTCGCAATCAGGTTATAGTCTTCGTAATGCGTCGTCGCTTCCACAATCGCGCGCGCGAACTTCTCCGGATTTTCGGATTTGAAAATGCCGGAACCGACGAAGACGCCGTCAGCGCCCAAATGCATCATCAGCGCCGCGTCAGCCGGGGTAGCGACGCCGCCGGCGGCGAAATTGACGACCGGCAGCTTGCCGGTTTCATG
>NZ_BOVJ01000264.1 GCF_018403665.1 Paenibacillus cisolokensis | reverse complement strand
TAAAGTTGATTGTGCTCATTGTTGCTTAAAAATTCGTTATCCGAATTGACGTGTTCCATTTGTTCAGTTTTCAAAGAACTTGCTTGCTTATCGTGTCAGGCGTTCCCGCCGTGACAAGATTTGATTATATCAGCGTCTGCCCAACATGTCAACAAGTTTTTTGTCCGTTTGGACAGAAGCTTGTCGTCCGCCGTCATTTGTGCAGCGGAAAAGCGACATGACTTAATTTATCATATCTCAACATAAAATACAACGTTATTTTTTGGCACGCCGCAGACGTTGCTGATATAGAAGAAGCGTCCCGGCTATATGACGTCATAAGACGATTCGCCGGAACGCTTCAAATTTCGCTCATTCGCTATAAGACCCGACGCGCGCCGCAAGACGCGCGCATCCGTTTCTTACGACCGGACGCTGCCGCCCAGCATCCGCCTGAATTCCTCTTCGTCCTCAATGACCGGTATGCCCAACTCTCTGGCTTTGGCCAGCTTGCTGCCGGCCGCTTCTCCCGCGATGACATAATCGTGTTTTTGGACACGCTGCCTGTCACTTTGGCCCCGCTCGCCTCCAATAGCCGGGTCGCTTCATCGCGCGTCAGCGTCGGCAGCGTCCCGGTCAAGACGACGGTTTTGCCGTTGAACACGCTGTTGCTTTGCACTTCCGGAGCCTGTTCCGCTTCAGCCTTGACGCCCAGCTCGCGCATTCGGGCGATGCTTTGCTTGACAACCGGATCGGCGAAAAAGCCGACGATACTTTCGGCGACAACCGCGCCAATGTCGGGCAATCCGACAAGCTCTTCCGCCGTGGCGTTCATGACCGCATCAAGATCGCCATAATGATCGGCCAGCATTTTCGTCGTCGCTTTGCCGGTATTCGGGATGCCGAGCGCGAACAAGAATGCGGCCAGATCGCGATCTTTCGATTTTCGATCGCCTCCAGCAAATTCCGCGCCTTCTTGTCGCCGAAACGTTCCAGTTTAATCAGATCGTCATAATCCAGCTCATACAAGTCGGCCGGATCTTTGACGCCGCAATGATCATAAAGCTGCTCCGCCGTCATGACGCTGAACGTTTCGATATCCATTGCGTCGCGCGAAGCGAAATGAACGATGCGGCCGATCGTCTGCGGACGGCATCCGAGCCGGTTGTTGCAAAACAAATGGGCTCCCCTCTGCTCCAGTTCCGTTCCGCAAGCCGGACAATGCGCCGGGTAGACGATTTCCGCCCCCTCCTCATCGTCCGCCTTGCCGAGAATTTCCGGAATGACATCGTTCGAGCGCCGGATAAATACGCGCGTGCCGAGCGCATACTTTAAATTTTTCCGTTCGATATCGCCGATATTGTTCAATGTACAGTTCTGAACCGTAACGCCGGCCAGCTCGACCGGCTCGACCCGGGCCACAGGCGTTATTTTCCCGGTGCGCCCCACTTCCCACGATACGGACTCCAGCACGGTCGTCGATTCTTCCGCTTCAAATTTGTAAGCGATAGCCCAGCGCGGAAATTTGTCCGTATATCCGAGAACTTGTCGGGTGCGCATATCCGTCAGCTTCACAACGGCACCGTCGATCAAATAATCGAACTCCCCGCGCATCGACGCAATGCGATGGAGCTCCTGCCGCACATCCTCGATATTGTCGAAATACGAAATATGCGGATTGACTTTCAAACGGTTTTGCCGCAAAAATTCGATCATTTCCTGATGCGTGTCGAACGAAACGCCTTCAGCGTAGCCTACATTATAGAAGAACGCGCTGAGCTTCCGCTCCGCGGTTACTTTCGGATTCAGGTTGCGGAGCGCGCCGGCGGCCGCGTTGCGCGCGTTCTTGAGCGGCTCCGCGGCCGTACGGTTGTACGCTTCCAGCACCGACAAATACATTAAGCCTTCGCCTTGAATTTCGACCACGCCCTGCGTGAACGGAATCGAAAGCGGAATCGAGCGGATGGTGCGAACCTGGGCCAATATTCCTTCTCCCACCGTACCGTTGCCGCGAGTCGCCGCCTGTACGAGTTTGCCGTTTTCATAGGTAAGGTTGATCGTCAAACCGTCAAACTTCAATTCGACGACATATTCCGGCGCCGGAAGCGGATTATCGGGATTTTTCTCGTTGTAATCCTGAATGCCCCGCAGCACCCGCTGGTTCCAAGCCAGCAAATCTTCGTCGTCCTGCGCTTTGTCAAGACTCCACAGACGGCTGCGGTGGCGGTAAGGCTCGAAGCCCGGCAGCAATTCGCCGCCGACGCGCAAAGTCGGCGAATCCGGCAGCACGACGCCGGTCGCCTCCTCCAGTGACTTCAGCTCGTCATAGAGGGCATCGTATTCTTTGTCGCTAATAACGGGCTGATCCAACGTATAATAATGGTAGTTGTGACGGTCGATCTCGGCCGCCAGTTCGCGCATCCGCTCCAGCTGCTTCGGCTCGCAAACCCGTTCCTTTTCCGGGCGAACGTCCACGGACGATCCCTTCCTTTCATCCATCCGATATCTTTCCATTCATATTTCGAGCCGCTTCAAACCTTCGTAATGGGGGCAAAACGGCGAGCAGCCGCTTGATGCCTGTAGGCGCCGGGAAGGCGATTTGCAACTCCATGTCATTGCCAGTCCCTTTAACGGAAACGACGACGCCTTCCCCCCATTTGGGATGGGCGACCTTGTCTCCCGCGGCGAACTCGCGGTCCGCCCCGCCCGCCGCCATCGCGGCGTCTGCCGGCGAGCTTACGCGCACGCCCGGGCTTGAGGGACGAGATGACGGCGTTCCGGACGCGCCGGATAATGCGGACCGTCCGCCGAAGGCGTCCCGGAATCCAAGTCCCGTTCGTCCCGTATCGCCGAAGCCGTAACCCGTATAACCCCGACCGGCACCAAAGCCCTTGCGTCCGATACCCGACGAAACGACTTCTTTCAATCCGTCCGGCACTTCCTCCAAAACGCGACGGCGCGTTGGCACCTGTACGGCCAAACAGTGTCCGCATGCGGGCGCAGGTCAGATACAGCCGCTCTTCCGCCCGGGTAATGCCGACGTAGGCGAGCCGCCGCTCCTCCTCCAATTCCTCCGGGTCCATCAGCGCCCGGCTGTGCGGAAAGACGCCTTCCTCCATACCGATAATGAACACAATCGGAAACTCGAGCCCTTTGGCGCTGTGCATCGTCATCAGCACGACCGCATCCCCTGGCGCAGCGTCTTCCGCCCTGTCCATCGTATCGATATCGGCAATCAGCGCAAGATCGGTCAGAAACGCTACAAGCGATTTGTCCTCGTTGCGCTTCTCGAAGTCTTGCGTTACCGACAGAAACTCGTCGATATTTTCCAGCCTGGATTTGGATTCCAGCGTGTTTTCGCGCTGCAATTCGACGCGGTATTGCGTCATTTCCAGCATCTGCTCCGTCAGTTCGGTCACCGAGAGATAGTCTGTCATTCGCGCCAGACGATCGATCATGTCGCGGAATTCAAGGAGCGAGGCGCGAGCCCGGCCGCTGATATCCAGACCGTCCAGATCGGACAGCACCTTAAATATGGACACGCCTCGGCGCGCCGCTTCTTCTTCCAGTTTGCCCACGGTTGTATCGCCAATCCCCCGCTTGGGCACATTAATGATCCGCGTCAGGCTGATATCGTCGTCCGGGTTGGACACCAGCCGCAAATAAGCGAGCAAATCTTTAATTTCCTTGCGGTCGTAGAACCTGATGCCGCCTACGATTTGATACGGAATATCCGACTTGATCAGAATTTCCTCGATGACCCGCGACTGCGCGTTGGTCCGGTACAGAATCGCATGATCGGAATACCGCTTGCCCCGCTCTTTGTTTTTGCGGATTTCCTCGATGACGAAGTAGCCTTCCTCGTGCTCCGAATCGGCCTGATACACTTGAATCGCGTCGCCGTCGCCGCGATCGGTCCACAGCTTCTTCTCCTTGCGGCTTGTATTCCGCTGGATGACGGCGTTCGCCGCATTCAAAATATTCGCCGTGGAACGATAGTTTTGCTCCAGCATAATCGTCTTCGCTTCGGGATAATCTTCTTCAAAGTTCAAAATGTTCGTAATATCCGCGCCGCGCCACCGGTAAATCGACTGGTCGCTGTCGCCGACGACGCAAATGTTATGATGATTATCCGCCAGCATGCGACAGAGCATATACTGCGCCCGGTTCGTATCCTGATACTCGTCGACGTGAATGTACCGGAATTTTTTCTGGTAAAAATCCAGCACCTCGGGAACGTCCTTGAACAATTGGATCGTCATCATGATCAGGTCGTCGAAATCGAGCGAATTGTTGCTTTTCAACTTTTTCTGATACGCTTCATATACTTTGGCCGCGATATCCTGGTAGTAATCGCCCGCCTTCTGCGCGAACCGCTCGGGGGTCTGCAGCTCGTTTTTCGCCCCGCTGATAACCGCTTGAATCCCTCGAGGCTCGAATTTTTTCGTGTCGATGTTCAACTCTTTCATACAATTGCGGATGACCGACAGCTGATCCGTGGAATCCAGAATGGAAAAATTGGACGTATACCCGATCCGGTCAATATCTTTCCGCAATATACGCACACACATGGAGTGGAACGTCGATACCCAAATATCCTGCCCCGTCGGTCCGACCAGCGCGGCAACCCGCTCCTGCATTTCCCGCGCGGCTTTATTCGTAAACGTAATGGCCAGAATGCTCCAGGGAGCCACGCGGCGCTTCTCGATCAAATAGGCAATCCGATGCGTCAGCACCCGCGTTTTGCCGCTGCCCGCTCCCGCCATAATCAGCAGCGGGCCTTCCGTCGTCTGCACCGCTTCCCGCTGCTGTGGATTCAGCTTCCGAACCGCTTCGTCGATGCTCGTCGCATTCCACATGTCCGTACTCCTTTGTTCGCATTTGTTCGCCTTTCCTCCAGTGTAGACAACGGACTTTGAAGTGTCAATTTCGAGACGGGAAACAGGCCGCCATCATCCATTGTCCCTTTCCGACCTGTGTGCTTTTGTGCAAAAAAACAAAGAAGACCGTCATGCCAGATCATGAATACAGAACGATGACGGTACAAGAATACGAGAAAATTATTGAGTTATTTTTATCTGTACGAAACCATTATAAATTTAAACAACTCAATAGAAACAAAGAAATCTACAATTCATTATTTGCATATTTTAAATCTTCACTATCGGACGATCGTTGCGGCCCGCCAACGGACCGGACGGCTTCCACCGTGGACAAGGCTCTGTTTAAATCTTCGTAAATCACATTGCCTACGACGACCGTATGCGCCGAGCGCGCGGCCAATGCCGCCTTCGCCGCGTCATCGATTCCTCCGCCGTAAAACAGCCGCGAGACCGTAACGGTTCGCGTCGCTTTCCCGACAAGATCCATATCGCCGTAACGGCCGCTGTATTCCAAATAGATCACCGGGAGCCGCATCAGCCGATCGGCCAGACGGACGCAGGCCAGGACGTCGGCGGCATCGGTCAGCGGACGGGCGCCGCTCACCTTGGCGGCAGTAGCGTCGGGATTCAATATAATGTAACCCGAGGCCGCCGTCCGTTCCCAAGGGATAAGCTCGCCGTAGTCGCGTATTGCCTGCAGCTGGCGGCCGCACAGCCACTCGACGGTTGCCGCGTTCAGCACCATCGGAATGAAATAGCCGTCGAAGCCGGGGACGGCCGAATCTGCTGACGTCAGCTCCAGTACGCATTCCACATCGTGGCGTCGGATGCGAGCGAGCAGCTCCGCCGTATTGGCAAAGGTGACGCCGCTCGATCCCCCGACGATGATCGCGTCCGTGCCTGACCGGCATATCGCCCGCAGCGCCCCGTCGGATATCGTTTTGTCCGGATCGAGCTTGAAAACATGTCTCCACTTCTCCACCCGCATCGTTGAACCTCCGCCCTATTTCACCAGTTGGCCTCGCGTAACGCCGAGCTGGTTGATCGCCTTCAGGGTGCGCCATACTTGCGTCCCGGTAATGCGGCCGGCGAGCGCCTCCTGATACAGCCCCATCACTTCCAGCACTTTGTCCGCCGATTCCTCCAGAAATTCGACACGGAACGACGATACGCCGAGTTCGACAAAATGCTGCAAATATTCCGCTCCCGATTGCTCGATCGCATTATAGACCGTATTCCGGCATCCTTCGTCGACCCGCACCGGATGGCTCATGCCGATTCGGTCTCTTAGCGACGCGCGGTGCGATTCGCACGGACGTCCGCAATTGGTATAATCGGTGCCTTCGCTCAAAAACGTGCAGTATACGCAATGCTCGGTATGATACATCGGCAGATGCTGATGAATGACAATTTCCAGCAGCGAGGTGTCCGCCCGTTCCAGCAGATCGATCATCTGCTGGATATTCAGATCGTAGGACGGCGTAATCCGCTCAAGGCCGGCCTCGGCGAGCAGCCGGACCGTCTTGTGGTTGGCCGCATTCAGCGAGAAGTCGCCGATCAGCTGCGGGAACGGCTGTCCGCTGCCTGCCCGCTCAGCCCGAGCCTTCGCGTAATAATACAACGCGCCGGTGTTGCGCACGAGCACCGCGTCCGGCTGCAGCCGCAAAATGTTGGCATGGTAGCCGTTCTCCCCCGGCATATGAATCCGCGGCGTCGCCAGCGCGATCGGCTTGCCTGCGCGCCGGGCCGTCTCGATGGCGGCGGGAAATTGCTTGATGAACTCGAAATCGGCATAGATCATCGCCGCATCGGTCCTAACCGCCGCCTCCACCTGCTCCAGGCTGCGGCAGAGCGCCGTCAGCCTGACCTTGCCGCCGGGCGCCCCGCAGCCGCGCCCGCCCCGTTCGCG
>NZ_BOVJ01000263.1 GCF_018403665.1 Paenibacillus cisolokensis | reverse complement strand
CTGTCGGGTAAAGGACTGGCGCGGTGCTCATAGCCCGTTCCCAGCCCCTCCCCATAAGAACTGCTCGTGAGGTTTTCCCTCAAGCAGCTCACCCCGTAAACTTCGTCGAAAGGGTTATGAGACCTATCACATAGCGGACACTTTCATCGGAACCCATCTGCGTTTTCAAGGGATGGACTTTCCAGTCCCAGTATAGCCCCAACACGCCATAGAGGTATTCGTTACTCCATCTCCGCCATCCAATGCTACTTTTTCGTCTCCGTTTCCTTCTGGTCAGCAATGTCCGGATTTTCATTTCTGTGTAATCGCGCACTTCACTGAATGCATCACTGGAATTTCCCACCCGAAAATAGTTCACCCATCCAGCCAATATCGCATTGATTTGTTTCACGATCTCTTTGCCCGGTTTCGCACCTCCGTTTCGAATCACTTCACGGATTCGCGCTTTCACCGCTATACGGGCTTTCTTTTTCGGTGTCATGAGGATGAAATGGCCGGTTTTGCTTCGGTTCTGTATTCGCCTTAGATCGAATCCCAGGAATGCAAAAGCGTCGCCTTTCAAAGCATTGACCATACGGGTTTTCTCCAAGTTGAGTTCCACACCAAGCGGTTCCAATTGTTCGCGTAGTCGTTGCAGAGCAAGCTCGGCCCAACCGCGTTTGCTGGAATGCCCACTCACGGTAATCAACATGTCATCGGCAAAGCGATGGTAGTTGACGGCTTCGAAGTCTCCTTCCGCCGTTTTCCGTCGGATCGCATCAAACATCCAGTCCACTTCATTTAGGTAGATATTGGAAGCCAGTGGTGAAAACGGGCCCCCTTGAGGTACGCCGATCTTCCCTGCTGCCTTTATCACCTGTCTGACGAGCTGCATCACTTGAGGGTCTTGGATGCGTTTTGCGATTTTATCCAGCAATATGGTGTGTCTTATGGTGTCAAAGTAGCGCGACAGATCGACGTCGATGACCATCGTCATTCGACGCAGTACGCTGCGCCGCACTTCTGACAGTGCTTGATGGGGAGAGCGTTTCGGTCGAAAACCATAGGAGTTCGGGCAGAAGTCTGCCTCGAAGATCGCCTCCAGTATCAGTTTCAGCGCACCTTGCACCACGCGATCTCGAATACTTGGAATTTGCAACGTTCGCATTTTTCCGTTTGCCTTCGGGATCTCTACTTTACGGTTGGCTTGTGGGCGATACGTTCCCGCTTGAAGCTCCTCTTGGATGTTTTCCAGAAACGGGATGACCCCTTCGCATTCCACATCTGCAAAGCTTTTTCCGTCAGTACCGGGGGCACCGCCGTTTTTCTTCGCTTGTTGGTACGCTTCCTGAAGGGTAGTCATCTTGGTGACATGTGTGAATAGTCCCCAAAATCGATGTGTAGGTTCGGCCTTCGCCTTTCGATATATCCGCCGCCTTAGCTCCTGCAAATTGATGGGTGTTTTTGTCATGGCACCCTTGCCTCCTTTGGTCGTACGGACTTGCTTACAGGTCCGGGTCCTTCCCTCCCCGCGCGTTTTGCTGCACGCGAATCATCAGTACTACAACCCGATCCGCCACCCTGGCACCTGCCTGTCCCATTTCCCGATCACGGTTATAGGAACGGCCTCCTCGATGAGTTTTCTTCACCGGGTGCCGAGGGCTTCTCCAGTTTCCACAACCTCTTTCCCTCCATGTCGCCGCTGATACCCCGCCGGTGAGAACTGCCGTTTCAGACTCTTTCGGTCAGTTCTTACTGCTTTCGCGCGTTATCGACCGTCTCAGCCACCGGATTTGCGTGTTACGAGGCTACGTCTGCGTTCACTGCACGTTACAACCTGGAATTTTGCCGCATTCCTAATGAATGTTTGTCAGAGGGCTCCATCGGTTCACTTTCGTTCCGCGATGCCTCTCAGGCTACGGGAGTGTAGTCTTTTCCCCCGGTCGGACTTTCACCGACTAGAAGTTGTGTCCTTAACTGGACACGCC
>NZ_BOVJ01000262.1 GCF_018403665.1 Paenibacillus cisolokensis | reverse complement strand
AAAAGAGGAGGGGGCCGCATATGCGGCGGCACCCTCCTCCTGACACGAACGACCGCTCCCGAAGACGGGCCGAGGCCCGCTTTCGGCCGTCCGCGATCACGCTTATACCGGCCGGACGCTTCAATCGCCGGCGGCGAGCATCCGCCACGCCTCGGCGGCAGCCCGCTGCTCCGCTTCCTTCTTCGTCCGTCCGACGCCGGTCCCGCTCGGCTTGTCGCCGATTCTGACTTCGACTACGAATTCGCGGTCATGGGCGGGCCCGCGCTCTTCGGCGATCCGGTATTCGATCGGCCCCAACGCTTCATGCTGGGCCCGTTCTTGCAGCTTGGACTTGTAGTCTTTGAGCAGGAGCTCCCCGTCCTCCCCTTCGATGTGGGGGAACACGTTGGCCTCCAGAAATCCTCTCACCTTCTCCAGTCCGTGGTCCAGATAGAACGCCCCGATGAACGATTCGAACAGATCGGCCAGCAGGGCCGGACGCTGGCGTCCGCCGAGCTGCTCTTCGCCGCGTCCGAGCAAGACGTATGAGCCGAGATCGAGATGCTCGGCAAACCGCGCCAGCGACGGCTCGCACACGATACTGGCGCGCATTCGGGTCAGTTCGCCTTCGGGGCGGCGCGGGTACGTACGGTACAAATATTCGGACACGAGCAGCTGGAGAACCGCGTCGCCGAGAAACTCCAGCCGTTCGTTGTCTTCGATCGAGCCGCGTTTATGTTCATTCACATACGAAGTATGGGTGAACGCCTGCCGGAGCAGCCGGGGCCGTCGGAACCGCAGCTTCAGACGACTCTGCAGCTCGTCGAAACGTTCATGCTTCATATTTCCTCATCACAATCGTCGCGTTATGGCCGCCGAAACCGAACGAGTTGGAAATCGCCGTACGGACGTCCGCCTGCCGCGGCTTGTTCGGCACATAATCGAGATCGCATTCCGGGTCCTGGTTGTCGAGATTGATCGTCGGCGGAATAACGCCGTTCTTCAGCGTCAGCGCGAGAATGACGGCTTCCACCCCACCGGCGGCGCCGAGCAGATGACCGGTCATCGACTTCGTGGAGCTGACCGCCAGCTTGTACGCATGGTCGCCGAACGCTTTCTTGATCGCGGTCGTCTCGGACTTGTCGCCGACCGGCGTCGACGTGCCGTGAGCGTTAATGTAATCGATCGTCTCCGGAGCGAGTCCGGCGTCCTTCAACGCCCGCGTCATACACCGCGCCGCTCCGTCGGGATCGGGATCGGTCATATGATACGCGTCGCCGCTCATGCCGTAGCCGATAATTTCGGCATAGATCCGAGCGCCGCGCTTCAGCGCATGCTCAAGCGACTCGACGACGAGCACGCCGGCTCCTTCGCCCATCACGAACCCGTCGCGATCGATGTCGAACGGACGGCTCGCCTTCTCCGGCTCGTCGTTGCGCACGGACATGGCGCGCAGGGCGCAAAACCCTGCCATCCCGGTCGGACGAATCGTCGCTTCCGCGCCGCCGCAAATCATGACGTCGGCATCTCCGCGCTGAATCATCTTGAACGAGTCGCCAATCGAGTGGGTTCCCGTCGCGCAGGCGGTAACCGCCGTGCTGTTCGGCCCTTTCGCCCCCGTCAGCATCGAAACTTGGCCGGATGCCATATTCGCGATCATCATCGGGATGAAGAACGGGCTGACGCGCTTGGGTCCTTTCTCCAGCAGTACTTTATGCTGTTCCTCCCATGTGCCGAGACCGCCGATGCCGGAGCCGATCATAACCCCGACCCGATCCGGTTCGGCGTTGCCGCCGATGTCCAGTCCGGCGTCCTTCACCGCCATCAGGCTGGCGGCGGCGGCGAACTGCACGAACCTGTCCATCCGGCGCGATTCCTTCTTGTCGAGCTGAAATTGCTCGGGGGAAAAATCTTTGATCTCGGCGGCGATGCGCGTCGGATATTCCGATACGTCGAACGATTCGATCCGCGACACGCCCGACTTGCCTTCCATCAAATTCCCCCAGAACCGTTCCAGATCGGTGCCTAGCGAGGTTACGACCCCCATGCCGGTAACGACAACTCTCTGTTTCACTATCTTCACCTCTTGCGGACAGCAATATATAAGGCTGAATTTTTCGTTCATCTATCGAATAAATGCAGTCATGTGCTGCGCTTGTTTCCTTAACCTATGCCGGTACTTGCCGGATAAACCTCAAGTCGCGATCGCATTCGGAGAGCCGTTGATACGGCGGGCAGATGGACAAGTCCCGTTAAAGCAACGGGACTTGTTTGAGCAGTTCGTTACGTATGAGATTGTATGTAAGCGACTACTTCTCCCACCGTCGTAATTTTCTCTGCGTCTTCATCGGAGATTTCCATATCAAATTCGTCTTCCAGCTCCATAACCAGCTCGACTACGTCGAGAGAATCAGCGCCAAGGTCATCCTTGAAGGAAGCTTCCATCGTAACTTCCGCTTCGTCCACGCCTAGGCGGTCGACGACGATACGTTTTACGCGATCCAATACATCGGACATCCGGTTCACCTCCTCCATGGTATTATACGAGAATCGAAGACAAAATGCTATATGAAACCGTGCCTCGCTCTCTCCAATTACATATACATGCCGCCGTCGATATGGACGGTCTGACCGGTCATGTACGACGCCGCATCGGAAGCGAGGAAGCGGACCGCCGCCGCAATGTCTTCCGGCTCGCCGAGCTTCGCAAGCGGAATCTGTCCCATGATTTGCTCCTTCTGCTCGTCCGCCAGCTTGTCCGTCATGTCGGTCCGGATGAAGCCCGGCGCCACGCAATTGACCGTAATTCCGCGCGAAGCAAGCTCGCGGGCGGCCGCTTTCGTGAGGCCGATCACGCCGGCCTTCGCGGCGACGTAATTCGCCTGCCCGGGATTTCCGAGAGCACCGACAACCGACGAGATGTTGATGATCCGTCCCGAACGCTGCTTCATCATCTGACGGGTCACGGCCTTGATGCCGTTGAACACGCCTTTCAGGTTCGTTTCGATCACCTGGTCGAACTCTTCTTCCTTCATTCGCATAATTAAATTATCTCTAGTAATACCGGCATTATTCACCAGAACGTCGATTTTGCCGAAAGTGTCGACAACCTTTTTGACCATTTCGTCGAATTCGGCCGGCTTGCCGACGTCGGCCTTGACGAGTAGCGCCCGCCGCCCGGCGGCTCCCACCGCCTTGGCGGTCTCGGCCGCAGCCGCCTCGCTGCCGGCGTAATTGACCGCGACGTCGGCGCCGCCTTCGGCAAGCGCCAGCGCAATCGCCCGGCCGATGCCGCGGGAAGCGCCCGTTACAAGCGCAACCTTGCCTTCCAAAGTGGCGAACATAGCAATCCCTCCTTCGATTTCTGCCGCCCGCCGCGCACGGCCCGGCGGTTTACAATGCCGCTTCCGCCAGCGACGGCGCGCTGTTTACGGACAGGACGCGGACATTCCGGTCGATCTTCTTGATCAGTCCGGCAAGGACGGTTCCCGAACCGATCTCGACGAACGTATCGGTCCCCTGGGCGATCAGCCAGCGGACGCAATCTTCCCACAGAACGGGCGAATAAACCTGCTCGACGAGAAGCTTCCTGATCTCTCCGGCTGCCGTAACCGGACGAGCCGTCACGTTGGCTACGACCGGCACCGCAGCGTCGCGAATGTCGAGACGCTCCAGTACGCCGGCAAGCCGTTCGGCCGCGGGCTTCATCAGCGAGGAATGGAAAGGCCCGCTCACTTCGAGCGGCACGACGCGCTTCGCCCCGGCTTCCTTGCCGCGCTCCGCGACGGCGCGGACGCCTTCCGCCGTACCTGAGACGACGATCTGTCCGGGGCAATTCACATTGGCCAGCTCGACCGTCCCGATCTCCTCCGACACGGCCGCGCACAACGCTGCCAGCGCATCCCGCTCCGCCCCGAGCACCGCCGCCATCGCGCCTTGGCCGCCGGGTACGGCCTGCTCCATAAATTCTCCCCTCGCACGCACGGTCCGCACCGCGTCCGCAAACGACAGCGATCCGGCCGCCACCAATGCGCTGTATTCGCCGAGGCTGTGTCCGGCCACGTAATCGGGCGTCCATCCGCGCTCCGCCAGCGCTTTCAGCAGCGCGGCGCTGACGGTCAGCAGCGCGGGCTGCGTATTGGCCGTCTGCTTCAGTTCTTCCTCCGGCCCTTCGAAGATGATTCCGCTTAGCCGGAAGCCGAGCGCTTCGTCAGCCTCCTCGAATATAGCCCGCGCGGCGGCGTGCGTCTCGAAGACGTCCCGCCCCATGCCGACGGCCTGGGCCCCCTGGCCGGGGAAAACAAATGCCGTTTTGCCCATTTAAGACGTTCTCCTCCCGTTCCCGAGTTATTCGATCCGGCACGCCGGCACAGCCCGCGCGTCAGCGGCACGCACAATTCGCGCGGCACCGCGGGCGGCGCACGGCCGTCCGGCTACCATACGAGCGTGCAGGCGCCCCAAGTGAGGCCGCCGCCGAAGCCGACCATGACGATCCGGTCGCCCTCCTTCACGCGTCCTTCCTCCACCGCTTCCGCCAGCGCGATCGGAATCGAGGCGGCGGAAACGTTACCGTACCGGTCCAGATTGATCATACATTTTTCCTCCGGCAAATCGAGCCGGTTCAATGCCGACTGGATGATGCGGATGTTCGCCTGATGCGGAACCAGCAGATCGATGTCGGATTTGTCCATTCCGGCCTTGCGCAGCGCTTCCTCCGCCGCGCTGCCCATGATGCGGACCGCGAACTTGAACACTTCGCTGCCGGCCATTTCGATAAAATGCCGGCGGCCGGCGACGCTCTCCGCCGTAGCCGGAAGCCGCGAGCCGCCGCCGCATATTTTGAGCAGCTCGCCGCCCGCTCCGTCCGCTCCCAACTCGAACGAACGGAAGCCTCTGCCTTCCGGCACGCGGCCGAGCACGACCGCGCCCGCGCCGTCTCCGAACAGAATGCACGTGTTGCGGTCGGTATAATCCGTCACGCGCGACAGGCATTCCGCGCCGACGACGAGCGCCCGCTCGTACATGCCGGATGCGATCATCGAGCTTACCGTCGCCAGCCCGTATATAAATCCGGAGCAGGCTGCCGACAGGTCGAACGCCGCCGCCTGCTTCGCTCCGAGCTTCTCCTGCAGCAGACAGGCGGTAGACGGGAAGAACATATCCGGCGTGATCGTCGCCACAACGATCAGGTCGAGCTCCTCCGCGCTGACGCCTGCATCCGCAAGCGCCCGCTCCGCCGCCTCGTAAGCCAAATCGGACGTCGCCTCTTCCGCGGACGCGATTCTGCGCTCGCGAATGCCGGTGCGGGTAACGATCCATTCGTCGCTCGTCTCCACCATCGATTCCAAATCGCGATTGGTCAATACTTTTCCGGAACATACTTGCCCGTCCCGATTATGCCCACCGGATGAAGATTCATAATTGCACGCTCACTTCCCGCTAATTTCCATAGAGATCGTTTCGGTCAACCGCTCCTGAAGCGCGGTTCTCGCCTGTCTGACGGCGTTTTTGATGGCCCGCGCGTCGGAGGAGCCGTGGCACTTCACGACAAGACCGTTCAGGCCGAGCAGCGGAGCCCCTCCGTGCTCTTTGTAATCCAGCTTGCCCTTCATCCGGCGCAGCCCCGGCATCATGACGGCCGCAGCCAGCTTCGTCAGCAGCGACCGGCCAAACGCTTCCTTCAGGGCAGCGAATATGGCGCCGGCCGTACCTTCCATCGATTTCAACAAAATATTGCCGGCAAAACCGTCGCATACGAGCACATCGCATTGTCCGGTGAGAACGTCCCGCGCTTCCACGTTGCCGATAAAATGGATAGGAGCGTCCTTCAGCAAATCGAATGCCGCCTTCGCCGTTTCATTGCCTTTCCGCTCTTCGGTTCCGACGTTGAGAAGGCCGACGCGCGGCTTGCCGATGCCGTTCACCTTGCTCCGGTATATGCTGCCGAGTATCGCGTACTGCAGCAGATGCTCGGGCTTCGCGTCCATATTGGCGCCGAGATCGAGCGCCAGCACCCCTTTATCGTCCATCGTGGGAAGCGTGAACGCCAGCGCCGGCCGCTCGATGCCGGCAAGCCTCCCGACAACGAGCAGCCCGGTCGTCATAAGCGCGCCGGTGTTGCCGGCCGACATCATCGCATCCGCTTCGCCGTCGCGGACGAGC
Source organism: Paenibacillus cisolokensis (assembly GCF_018403665.1). Taxonomy (GTDB): domain Bacteria; phylum Bacillota; class Bacilli; order Paenibacillales; family Paenibacillaceae; genus Paenibacillus_AH; species Paenibacillus_AH cisolokensis. The sequence continues at coordinate 3,407 of NZ_BOVJ01000262.1, read as the reverse complement.
TGTCCGGCGATGACCATCGACGAATTTTTTTGCGCCGGACGGCCTTGACCGGTTCCTCCTCGGGACCGATCGTTTCGTCTGCGTGGCGAACCGTCACGTTACCGGGCTTCCCGTCCGCCAGCAACGGCTCGATCGCGGCCCGGTCGCCGACGAGCATCAGTTCGGTATCCGGCCATTCCGCCGCCGCCGCCAGCGCCCCCTGCACGATCGATTCGGGCGCATGGTCGCCGCCCATCGCGTCAATCGCGATCCGCACGCTCGCTCCCCCCTTCGTTTGCTCTCTCTCCTGCGGATCTGAAAATAACAAAATGGCCTTGAAAAACCATCTCGTCGCCGACATACGTAAACACTTCGACCTTCGCCTTGCTTTTACCTCCCGAATGCGACCGGACAAACGCCTTGGCGATGCATTTCTCTCCGAGCCTGACGGAACGGAGGAAGCGGATGTCCGCCGCCGACGTAAGGGCGATCTCGTCGTTGATGACCGCAACGGCCAGCGAATTCGCCTGCGCGAATACGTGATGCCCTCTGGCGATGCCGGTCCGGGAAAAGACGTGCTCCTTCTGGATTTCGAAGATCGAGATGCCGCTCTTGTCCAACTGCAGATCGACGATTTCCCCGATCACCTCGTCAAGCTGTAGCGAACGGACGGCGTCGTACGACCGTTCCGCCATCAGCTTGAGACGCTCGCGCAGCTCCGGAATGCCGAGTTCCATCCGGTCGAGCCGAATCGTCTGTATGCTTACTTTCAGCAGCCTCGTCAGCTCGCGGTCCGTTACGAACGGGTTTTCTTCTATGATCCGCAGCAGTTGCTGATGGCGCTGCTTCTTCGGTTGCCGTTCGATAATCGGCACCACCTTTATCTTCGGTATGAATACAAAACCGTCAGCTATTATCACCAGGTACTAATTCAGTATATAGAAAAAAGCGGGCGGAAGCAATGCCGCTGGGCGCGCTCCCGTTCCCGCCTTTCCTTCGCCCGTCATCATTCGGAGCAAAAAACAGCACCTCATCCGGAAGACGAAGCGCTGCTTGCATGACCGATTATTGGGAAATAATCTCTCTCGTCTTATAATAACCGCACACTTTGCAAACGTGGTGCGCAAGCTTCAGTTCCCCGCATTGTTCGCATTTTACCATACCCGGTACCGCCAGCTTGAAGTGCGTGCGGCGCTTGTCGCGGCGAGTTTTCGACGTTCTTCGTTGAGGTACTGCCATGTTTCCCACCTCCTTCACAGAATCGGGCAAACCGCCCTATCCTTGCGCCCGTTGAAATCCGTTCATTTCGAATCGAACCATCCCTTCAACGCTTCGAGCCTGGGATCGACCTTCTCGCGTGAGCAGCCGCATGGTGATTCGTTGCGATTGGTTCCGCATTCGGGGCAAAGCCCCTCGCAGTCTTCCCGGCAAAGCGGCACGAACGGAATGGATAGCAGCAGCGTTTCGTAAACGTACGGTTCGAGCTCGACGAGATCGCCGTCAACCGGATGGACGTACGGCGCGTCTTCGTCCTCTTCTTCGCTCTTGACATTGTCTGCCGGAGCGAACGATTCGTCGAACGGTACGCGAAGATGCTCTTTGACCGGCTCGAGACAACGCGAGCATGCCAGCTCCAAACGGATGTCCAGCTCGCCGGTGACCCGCACCGTTCCTTCTTCGGGGCTTGCCTTAAGCCGGCAATCGAGCGGGCCCGCAGACAACACGTCCCGGCGGCCGCCTAAAAGCTGCGAAACGTCAAGCGTCTGCCGCAGCGGAACGACCCGGCCTTTCAGCACTTCCCGCATATGAAACTGCATCGTCATCACTCCAAACAAACAAAGCCTATTATATCGGTCCGCCGCAGTATTTGTCAACATTTTCACGAACCGGCGCGCGCATGGTATATTGAAGATCGACATAGTCGTTCTGTGGGGTGATGGGCATGCGCACGGTCGGAATCGTCGTGGAATACAATCCGTTTCATAACGGACATCTTTATCATTTGCAACAGTCGCTCAAAATAACGGAAGCCGATGCAGTCGTCGCCGTCATGAGCGGCCATTTCCTGCAACGGGGTGAACCCGCGCTTGCCGACAAATGGGTTCGCGCCGAAATGGCGCTGCGGGGCGGCTGCGATCTCGTCATCGAGCTGCCGGTCGCCTATGCGACGCAGGCCGCGGAATGGTTCGCCTTCGGGGCGGTATCGCTGCTGGATGCGACAGGCGTCGTCGATTCGCTGTGCTTCGGCAGCGAGCATGGGGAGATCGGGATTTTGCAGCGAATCGCCCGCACCCTGGCCGCCGAGCCTTCCGGATTCAGGAAGCTGGTCGCCGAAGAGCTGGCGGCCGGCGTGAGCTATCCGGCAGGCTACGGCGCCGCCGTAAGACGGTATATGGAAGCGGCCGGCGATCTTGAAGCGGCAGCCTATCCGCTCGATCAACCGAACAATACGCTCGGGCTGCACTATGTGCTGGCGCTTGAACGGATCGGCAGCCGCATTCGTCCGTACACGCTGCGCCGCGAGAAAGCCGGCTACCACGAACGGCGCTTCACCGACGGGCAGATCGCCAGCGCAACGGCGATCCGCCGGACGCTCATGGAGTCCGGTTCCCTGCAGGACGTTGCGGCTTATCTTCCGCAATCGACCGTCGAGCTGCTGAAGAAGGCTTGCGACGAAGGAAAGGCTCCGATCTGCTGGGAGCGGTTCGCCGAGCGGCTGTTTCACCGCCTGCTCGCTTCGCCGGCCGAGGAGCTTGCCGAATTGCACGAAATGACGGAAGGGCTGGAGCATCGGATCAAGAAGGCGCTGCCTTCGCTGCCTTCCCTTGACGTCGAAGCGCTGCTCGCGGCGCTGAAGACGAAGCGGTACACCCGGACGAAGCTGCAGCGGGCGCTGCTGGCGGCGCTGCTCGGCCACGGCAAGGAGCTGCTCGCGCCCGCCCGCTTGCGCGACGGCATCGGATATATCCGCGTACTCGGGTTTTCCGCCAAAGGCCGGGAGCTGCTTCGCCGGATGCGCCGGTCGGCCCGGCTTCCGGTTCTGCTGAGCGCCGCCCGGCCTCCGGCCGACGACCCGTATCTCCGGCTCGATACGCAAGCGACCGCGGCCTACGCTCTCGCCTACCGCCAGCCGGAGCCGCGCGATCTGTTCCGGGACTATTACGAGCAGCCGATCATCGTCGACCGGTAACCGTTTGCCCGCCGCTCTCGGGCGCGGGCGGACCGCCCGGCTGCGCTTCGAGCTCCCTTATGGCGTCCGCCAGCGTCGCCACCGGAGTCACTTTCATTGCTCCGCCGAGCGCCCGCGCTTTTGCCTCCGCCTCGTCGTAGTTGGCTTCGGGAGCGAGGAACAGCCCGGCGCCCGCCCGCGCGGCGGCCGCTACCTTGTAGGCCGTCCCGCCGACCGCCCCGATCTTCCCTTCCGCGTC
>NZ_BOVJ01000261.1 GCF_018403665.1 Paenibacillus cisolokensis | reverse complement strand
TTTTCGCGAATTAATCATATTTTTCGTGGCCGCCCGCTGCCCTGATAATGAAGCGGATCGGGCGGCATCGCTTGCTTTTTAGGTGCCGGGAAAACCCGATACCCCTTTTACGCCTGTTGTCCTGCCAATATCTTCTCTTTCATCAGACTGCGCTGCCGGCTTGTCAACCTGGGGCATGTATAGCAATACCCGCTGCCGCCAACTTTGAAAGCCAGACAACATGCCGCTTTCATCGCAATTTGCCCGCCAGGCTCGTACGGATTGTCAATCATCCGGATCGAGATATGGAGCGGATTCGTACGAAGGCCAAAATGCGCCGGGGACATGCCGGCGGTTATATATTCCGATAAGCGGCGGAGAGCCGCCGCATCGGATGCGTTCAGCTCTCTCTCCGCATACTGAACAAAATATTGGAGTCCGGTTGCCTGCAGCCTCCACAGCTGTATCTCCGGGACCGACACGGCCTGCGACAGCGATCGAAAAGAGGCGCTAGCGTACGGCCGAAGAAGCCGTCCAGCTGCTCCTGCATCCACCGCTCCCGGCCGACTTCGGGGGAGCCGATAACGGTGCTATCGTGGGCATAGAAAGCGAATCGTGTATATCCGCCCTGCTCGTAACTGAGAACGCTCCAGTTCGACAACGACCAGTCCAGCGTCGCCCCACACGCTACCGTCGTCATCGCGGCTCCGGCAAATCCTCGCAGCCACGAAACGAAATAAGTCGCGGCCGGTGTGCGATCGGATGCTTGCAGCTTATTGCCGTACCAGTTCGCAAAACGGTCGGCTTCCTCCGGACTCAGCAACCGGTCGAGCTGCGTTTCGTATCCGGCTTCGTAATTCGGCCTGTCGGCGTAGACATAACAGTGCGTCTCCAGCAAGGAGAATGGCACTTTCATCGTCATCAAACTCCCGCAGCCGTTAAAGACCGTTCTTCGAACGCATCCTCGATTTCGGGCTGAGCCGACTTCGAAGAATCCTCGTCACCGACGAGCGCATATGGCAGGCACAGCGGTACTCCCGTACGTGGATCTGTTACGATATCCGCTTCGATGCCGAATACGGCGCGCAATATGTCCGGCTTCATCACTTCGGAAGGCGAGCCTTCGCCGATCACCGCTCCATTCTTGATGGCGATCATATGATGCGCGTATCGCGAAGCATGGTTCAAATCGTGGACAACCATAATAATGGTGCGCCCGTTCTGCTCGTTTAACCGCTGCAGCAGTTGCAGCACCTCGAGCTGATGGGCCATATCAAGAAAGGTCGTCGGTTCATCCAGAAACAGAATATCGGTATCCTGCGCCAACGCCATCGCGATCCAGGCCCGTTGACGCTGACCGCCGGACAATTGATCGACAGGACGACCCGCAAAAGGCTGCATCCCCGTAGCGTTAATCGCCCACTCGATACTGCGACGATCTTCTGCGCTGAGCGACCCGAACCCTTTCTGATAAGGAAAACGTCCGTAGGAAACGAGTTCGGCAACCGTCAGCCCATCGGGCGCAGTCGGATTTTGCGGCAGTATGGCCAGTTGTCGGGCTACTTCCCGCGTCGACAACTGATGGATCGACTTGCCGTCCAGCAGCACTTTGCCTCCGCTCGGCTTCATCAGACGGGCCATCGTCTTCAAAATCGTCGATTTGCCCGAACCGTTCGAACCGACAAGCGCCGTTATTTTTCCTTGAGGAATGGCGATGTTCAAATTGTGAACAATAAGACGGTCGTCGTATCGAATGTCCAACTGGGAAGTAACTAGGCGAAACATCACTGCACCGCTCCTTATTTGACCAGCTTTGGCCTTTTGATGAATATGTATAAGAAAAATCGCAGAAATATTAATGAGAATGATTTTCACCACATTTTTAATGATAATCTTTCTCACCCGAAAAAGCAATCCCTTACTTCTTTGAACGCGAAGAAAATTGCATAGCGATACACCCTTGGTCGATAAGCGCCTCCACAAGCAGAAACGACTCTGTCGTCTCTGTAAGAGGACAGTACAAACCAAGGACTCAGGACGGCGGCCAGAGCCTTATTCGTTGGCTCCATCCCCGCCGGGCGGTAGTCCAAAGTCCTCGCCACGCGGCCCATTCCGCGCCTGCATGGCCTTATTTGTTCTCGCCATTCCCGCCGGGCGCCCTATTGCGAAGCTCCAGGGCCTTATTCACTCGCGCCATCCCCGCCAGGCGTAGTCCAAAGTCCTCGCCACGCGGTCCATTGCGCACCTGCAGGGTTTTCTTTGTTCTCGCCATTCCCGCCTGGCGCCCTATTGCGAAGCTCCGAGGCTGTGAACTGCCACCGGTCTCAAATTTTTACTTTACTCCGGCTTCGCGGCGGCTGGCATCCGGAAGATGGACCCCAATAAA
>NZ_BOVJ01000260.1 GCF_018403665.1 Paenibacillus cisolokensis | reverse complement strand
TGGCCGGCCATAAAAACAGCAAAAACTGCCGTTTGCTTAGGCGCGCCGTCCCGTCGCGATGGCAGTGCTGCGTTTGAAGATCATGTTTACAGCAACGCTTTAAAGGAATTGCGGATCACATCGCCCCGGCTGACAATGCCGACCAGGACGCCGTTGCGCTCAACCGGCAATTTTTTGATCCGTTTCTTTCCGAGAATAGTCGCAATGTTCTCGACATCCTCATCCCAGGCCGCCTTGTGCACCGTTTTTTGGGCCAGACTCATCACATTCAATTTCAAAATTTCCTTGGCCCTTTCTTCGAACTCTTTTTCATCCCCTTTGACGACATGGATATAAAAAAACGTATCGACGATAATATCCTGATGTTTGCCGATATAACGGACGATATCCCCGTCGCTGATGTACGCGACAATTTCGTTGCGGTCGTTCACAACCGGCAAACCGCTGATGCCATGGTCGATAAACTTTTCGATCACGGCCTGCACCCGATCGTCCTGTTTGACTTTAATGACCGGGGTTTTCATAATTTCATAGGCTTTCATCCTTCATTCTTCAACCTCCCGGCTTATGGTTTCCATAATAGAATTTTGCCAACCCGCCCTATAAAGTTGTATAATACAACTACTATTACCGCTAATTGTATAGCTCAACTCCAATAGTGTCAAATATAATCCTTTTCTCCGATTTGAAAGGTGCAGTCCGCAAGCTATGATGGCAGTATAACGGTTTGTCAGGAGCTGGTCGATAATGGATCGTCATTCATTGGAAACGCTCGAATACGAGATGGCGTTGTTTGTTCGTATTATATCCAATATATCCGACAGAAAAATCGGGAATCTGGACCGTTCGGCTTATTTATTGCTGCATCAGCTCATGGTTCAAGGTGCCGTAGGCGTAAAAGATTTGGCCGCCAGCCTGCAGCTCGACGTGTCCACCGTCAGCAGACAAGCCGCGGCATTGGACCAAAAAGGCTACGTCGTTAAGCTTCCGGACCCGCAGGACGGCAGAGCGTACTTCTACCACATTACGGAACAAGGCGCGAAAGCGTTACTCGAAGAAAAAAAAGCGCGGGCAGATATGATCGACAAACTGCTAAGCGACTGGTCCGAGGAAGAACGCCGGCAATTCGGGGAGCAGCTGAAGAAGCTGAACCGGGTGTTAAAAGAATATGAAGAAGTCAAAAAAGGTGGGTAGATCGGCTGCCGAACTTATCGTCATCCCGCATGGCGCACCGGTTCCAGAGCGAGGATGTTTTCGATCCGGAACACCCGCGGCGCGCCGGTCGTCAGACAGAATGCCCGGACAAGGCCGTCACGGGCGGACTGTACCCGAACCTCGCGCTTCGAAAACTTGCCGCGCCGATCCAGGTAGATCATGATGACGACGCAGCCCACGTATTTTTCAATTCGCATGGCCAACCTCCGAATCAGAACGTTTGTTCTTATTATATCCGGAACATTCGTTCGTATTCAAGTTCAAAATATAAGCATTATATGTAGATTTTTGTAATCCGGAAAATGCGATGCCGGCGAACTGATGCTGC
>NZ_BOVJ01000259.1 GCF_018403665.1 Paenibacillus cisolokensis | reverse complement strand
GAGCGGAAGTCGGGGTCCAGAGAGAAAACCGCTCTTTGACAACTTTAAAAAATACAATTAGGGTCTTGGACTTTTCGTGATGTTCCCGGACAATGAGCTTAGGGTCATTTGGGGAAATTCGTCTCACTCCTGTAGTTCGACTACATCTAAAGTCTGTTTCCCCAGCACTCGTTTGAACTTCTTACCCGCTGGCTGTCCCCTTCGGCAACCCATGCTCGAAGATAGCAGCTTCGAGGCAGCTCATGGACCGAAGGAAGTTCTCATATGCGAGGGTGACGGATCGGCGAGCGCGCTGGGGGCATCCCGAAGAGTCCAATTCCCTAAATCCCGAATCCAGAAGGGAGGGATCACCCTTGAAATTATTTGTCGGTATTGACGTCAGTTCAGAAGAACTGGAAGCGTGTTTCATGGATCCGGAAGGCGATACGCTTGAAACGCTCAAGGTAGAAAACAATCTGCACGGTGCCTCGCATCTGCGCGACCGCATCGTGGCTGCTGCGGACAAGCTGCCGGCTTCCGAAATCCATATCGGCCTTGAAGCAACCTCGGTCTATAGCTGGCATCCGGCTATGTACCTGCATGAGGATGCCTCGCTTCAAGAGCGGAAAACCAAGGTGTTCACGATCAACCCGAAGCTTATTAACAAGTTCCGGGAAGCCTACGCGGATATGGACAAGACTGATCGGATCGATGCCTGGATCATCGCCGAACGCCTGCGCTTCGGCCGTCTCACGACGACCATCGTCATGCAGGAGCAGTACATCGCGCTTCAGCGCCTGACGCGCATGCGGTACCATCTGGTTCACAACCTGACACGCGAGAAGCAGTACTTCCTGCAGAATCTGTTCTACAAATGCAATGCGTTTCGTTCCGAAGTCGACAGCTCCGTTTTCGGCCACGCCATCATGGAGATGCTCTCGGAAAAGTTCAGCCTCGATGAGATTGCCGACATGGAAGTCGCCGACTTGGCCGACTATCTCAAGGAGAAGGGAAAGAACCGTTTCCCTGACCCGGAGCATGTCGCCCGCTGCATCCAGAAGGCTGCACGAGCGTCCTACCGCCTTTCAAAGGTCGTAGAGGATTCCATTGATCTGGTTCTCGGCACTTCCATACAGGCCATCCGGAGTATTCAGAGCCAACTGAAAGAGCTGGACAAGGCGATCGAACGCATTCTGGCTGGCATCCCCGGCGCTCAGTGCCTGCGCTCCATTCCGGGCATCGACCGGGTGTACGCCGCCGGCATTCTGGCGGAGATCGGCGACATCGAACGCTTTAGCGATCAGGCCGCCGTAGCTAAATATGCAGGCCTGACATGGCGTAAACATCAGTCCGGGGGCTTTGAGGCCGAAGATACCAAACGCATTCGTTCCGGCAACCGATTCCTTCGTTATTACCTTGTTGAAGCTGCCAACTCGGTGAAAAACCGCGAACCGGAATTCGGCGAGTATTACCGGAAGAAGTACGTTGAAGTGCCTAAGCATCAACACAAACGCGCCCTCGTCTTAACGGCAAGAAAACTTGTGCGTCTGGTCGATGTGCTGCTACGCAACGGCCAACTCTACACGCCTGGAAGGAAGGTGACAACTGCGAAGGATTAACGCCTCCTTTGCCAAAGTCCTTCACGGATTCCCAGTTAAAATCTGGTAATTAACTCGATTTTCGACTGGGTTTAGTTTGGTGTTGCCTTTTTCCCTGAGTCATCGCGTTTTGGGCCAAAATAATTTCCAATTTTCACGAATCAGGGACTTGACATATTACCGCTGGACTT
>NZ_BOVJ01000258.1 GCF_018403665.1 Paenibacillus cisolokensis | reverse complement strand
AATTATGCAAAAGGCTCATTTAAGAAGAAGGTCGGCGTGTCGCCGAGCGAATACCGCGAGTCCCAAGGGAAATAGCCCCCGATGCGCAAAGAACAGCCCGCCAGGGCTGTTCTTTTGCGAGGCGCGCGGGAGCGGGGACGATCATGCGATCGGTCCGTTGCCCGAGCCGCTCCTCTGATGCATCGCCATGAAGGAAGGCTATAGCCTGACATCGCTTGGCGAGCCGTCCCGCTTCTGCCGGCGCGCTTCCGTGAGCTCGTTCTCCCACGACAAATGGCGGTAATTCGCCGCCGCCTCGTCGGTTGCAAACCAGTTCGCGAAATCGTCCCAAAGCGCCTTGTCCCAAGCGGCATCGATCTGCGCCGTCGTGTAGACGCCCTCTTTCAGACGGATAAAGCCGAAGATGTCCCGGACCTGCGACTTTTCCGCCTGCACGACCGTCGGCTCCGCCAGATGCGGCGGAATGAAGATGACGCCGGCCGGCGTTCCGAGCACGATGTCGCCGGGCAGACAAACGGCCTTGCCGATTCGCGTCGGCACATTCATGCCGACCATCGTCACGTCCGCGATGGCCGTCGGATCGCTGCCGCGATAGAACACATTGATATTGTCGATCCGGACCACCTGCTGGTTGTCGCGGATGCCGCCCCAGATGACCGCGCCGCCCCGTTTCGTGCGGCTCGCGATGGCCGTCGACAAGTTGCCGCCGACATAGGTGCCCATATGAATTTTATCGAACAGATCGACGACGACGACGTCGTCCTCTACAAGCGTGTCGATGACCCATTGATTGAAGAAGCCTTTCCGGCCTTCCTGCTCGTGCCCGTATTTCAGCAGCGTGTCATGCAGATCGGGACGTTTGGGCACCATGACGGCCGTAACGGCGCGCCCGACCATGACGCGATCGGGATGAATAATTTTGAAATCGCCCTCGAACTGAAAATGATAACCGCGATGCCAGAGCGCGCCCCACGCTTCCTCGAGCGTAATGTTCCGCAAGCGCCTCAATATGTCGTCCGGCACCTTCGGACGGCCGTTGGCGAAACGTTCTCCTTCCCAATGCGGGGTCAGCTGCACGATATCTTCCGGATTGTCAAACTTCATCTGAAGCACCTCTTCCGAAATTAATAGTATGCGGCAAGGTTGCGGCCAATCTCGGTTCTATTGTCAAGCACGGCGCCGCTTTTGTCGATGCGGCTTTTTTTGTTTTCGCACGGCCGCCCGTAAAATTTCCCACCTAACTATTTAAAAATCAAACCATTTCATAATTTCGTCACCTGTTCGCCTGAAATCGCTTTCGTTTATAGTATTGTTCAAAAAGGAGTTGATGCGCCATGGGGTCATGACGGTCGCCAAACCGGATGCGGCCAAGCGGCCCGGACGAAAACGTCGCGGCACCGGCGATGCCAACTGGGCGGGCTACTTGTTCATATCGCCGTGGTTGCTCGGATTTTTTCTGCTCACGTTATGGCCGATCGCGCAATCGTTCTACCTGTCGTTTACCGAATATTCGCTGCTGGACCAGCCGAAGTGGATCGGCACGGACAACTTCGCGAAAATTTTCGGCAACGATCCGTTGTTTGCAAAATCGCTCGGCGTCACCTTTATGTTCGTCCTCGTCTCCGTTCCGCTCAAGCTGCTCTTCTCGCTGCTCGTGGCGATGGCGCTGAACCAAAGCTTGCGCGGGATGGATATTTACAGAACGGCGATCTACTTTCCCTCTCTGATCGGCGGCAGCATCGCCGTCGCGGCGCTGTGGCGAAACATGTTCGGGCTGGACGGCTACGTCAACCAGGTGCTGGCCTGGTTCGGCATTCAGGGAGTCGGCTGGATTTCGAACCCGGATACGGCGCTCGGCACGTTGATTTTGCTGAATACGTGGCAGTTCGGATCGACCATGGTCATTTTTCTCGCCGGCCTGAAGCAAATTCCGCAGGAGCTCTACGAGTCGGCCGCCGTGGACGGGGCGAGGCCGCTGCGCAAATTTCTCCACATTACGCTGCCGATGCTTTCGCCCGTCATGTTTTTCAATCTGGTGCTCGGTATTATCGGTTCGTTCCAGATGTTCACCTCCGCTTTTATCATCACGAAAGGCGGGCCAATCAATTCGACCTACATGTACGCGCTGTTCCTTTACGAGAAAGCGTTCAAGCATTACCAGATGGGATACGCTTCCGCGCTCGCCTGGATTTTGCTCGTCATCGTCGCGGCGCTTACGGCGATCAATTTCTTCGTCTCCCGCTACTGGGTATTCTACGAATCGGACGGGGGGAAAGTGAAATGAAGGCGCTGCATAGACGGACGCTCCGGCATCTGTTGCTGACCGCATTCTCGCTGCTCATGCTGTATCCCGTCTTGTGGTGGGCGGGCGCCTCGCTCAAAAAACGGAGGAGCTTCGCCTGCCGACCTTATGGCCGGCAACGCCGATGTGGGAGAATTACAGCGAAGGCTGGCGGTTTTCCGGCGAGTATACGTTCGCCCGCTTCTTCGGCAATACGCTTCTGATGGAGGCCGGCAACGTCATCGGAGGCGTGCTTACGGCAGCGCTCGTCGCTTACGGCTTCGGGCGGCTCAATTTCAAGCTGCGCGGGCTCTGGTTTTCGATCATGCTGCTGACGATGATGCTGCCCGGACAAGTGACGGTCGTGCCGCAATATATTTTGTTCAATCATTTCGGCTTTGTGGACAGCTACGTTCCGCTCGTCCTGCCGCATTTTTTGGGGGGAGGCGCCTTTTTCATCTTCCTGCTCGTTCAGTTCATCCGCGGCATTCCGCGCGACCTGGACGAGGCGGCGAAGATCGACGGCGCATCCGTCTACGGCATTTTCCTGCGCATCATCTTCCCTCTGCTTAAGCCGGCGCTCGTGACGGTGGCGATTTTTACCTTTATTTGGAGCTGGGACGACTTTTTCGCGCAGGTGCTGTACATCAGCTCGATCGACAAGTTTACGGTCGGCCTGGCGCTGCGGATGTTTATCGACCAGTTTGAAATTCAATGGGGGCAGCTGCTCGCCATGTCGCTTCTGTCGATCGTGCCTTCGGTCGTCATTTTCCTGCTTGCGCAGAAGCATTTTGTCGAGGGGATCGCGACGACCGGACTGAAGGGATAGCGGGAGTTTAAGGGATAGCTGTGAAGGAGAAGTGTGAAGGCGAATTGCGAAGGGAAGTGCGATGGAGAAGGGTGAAGGGGAAGGCTGGAGGAAAAGTGTGAAGGAGAAGTGCGAAGGGATGTGCGATGGAGAAGGCTGGAGGAAAAGTGAAGGAAAATTGCGAAGGGAAGTGCGATGGAGAAGACTGGAGGAAAAGTGTGAAGGAGAAGTGCGAAGGCGAAGTGTGAAGGGGAAGGCTGGAATCAATATTGGGAACGGAAAGGGGAACGGACAGGATGAAACCGGTCAGATCCAGAGGGCTGTATTGGCTCGTACTGGCAGTGCTGCTTATATTGTCGGCCTGCAGCTCCGGCGGGGGAAATTCGGGGGACGAAAGCGGCGGAACGAGCACCGGCGGCGGGGAAGACGGCGGCAAGTCCAGGACGCTCAGCATTATGTGGTGGGGAACCGATGCGCGCCACGAAGCGACCAAACAAGCGCTCGAGCTGTATACGCAGCAAAATCCGGGCGTCTCCTTCAAGCCGGAATATATGGCATGGGACGCGTATTGGCAGAAGCTGCCGACGCTTGCCGCCTCGAAGTCGATTGCGGACGTTCTGCAGATGGACGCCGCCTACCTGCAGGAATATGTCGCCAGGGGTCAGCTGGAAGATTTGTCCGACATCGACTTGAGCGACGTCGTGGACGCTGCCGTAATCGAGAATCTCAAGATCGACGGCAAGCTGTACGTCATTCCGCTCAGCCTGAACGCGCAGGGGATCGCCTACAACAAGACGGAACTCGAGGCCGCCGGCATTCCGCTGCCGCACAAGGACTGGACGTGGGAGGAGTTTTCCAATGGGCGAGGGATGCCCGGACGAAGCTGCCGGAAGGCAAATATCCGATCGGCGACACGACGACCTGGGACGGCTACCAGTATTATCAGGCGTCCCAGGGAAAAGGTCCGGTTATGGCGGACGGAGGCAAGACGTTCAACCTGGACAAGGAGACGTTCATGACGTTTTTCCATACGTATGAGGAATTCCGAAAAGCCGGCATCGTGCCGCCGGCCGAAAAAGCGGCGCTTTCCTGGAGAACGATCCGCAGGCCGATCCGATGGCTTCGGGCACGGTCATGACCCGCGGAGCGACGACCGGCTCCGTCAGCGCGCTGGAGCAGCTCATGCCGGGCCAAGTGGGCATCGTCAACATGCCGGTCGGTCCGGCAGGCGGAGGCTGGGCGCAGTCGACGATCTTCCTGAGCGTAAGCGCCAACTCAAAACAGAAGGAGGAAGCGAAAAAGTTCGTCAAATGGTTCATCGCGGATAAGGAGGCCGGCAAAATTCTCGGCCTGACGCGGGGCATTCCGATCAATCCGGACATTTACAGCGAGCTCGAGCCGACGCTGGAGCCGAAAGACAAGCTTGGCAAAGAACTGTACGACATTTCCCTCGACAAGGCGATGCCGTTCTATCCGGCGGCGGCAGGCTACAGCGAATTTGTGGACGGCTTCAAGCGGGAGATGGATGCGGTCGCCTTCGGCCAGCAGTCGGTCGAAGAGGCGTACGACAAGCTGGACAAGATGGGCAAGGAGCTGGCCGCGAAAGCCGGCGGCTGACCTCGCGCAGAGCAAACCGGCCGCCGCAGGGGAAGGCCGGGCGCTGCGGTCGCGATGGAAGGCGGTGTCAGCGGAGAAGGCTGGGCGCTGCGGTCGCGATGGAAGGCGGTGTCAGCGGAGAAGGGCCGGGCGCTGCGGTCGCGATGGAAGGCGGTTCCAGCGGAGAAGGGCCGGGCGCTGCGGTCGCGATGGAAACCAGGTCTGAGGGAAAGGCCGAGTGCTGCTTATGAGGAGGTGGCGCAAAATTGCAAAAATGCAGTTTTTCGCTCCAAAAAACGGAAAAATCAAAAATTACTGCAAAAATGCAGTTAATTTTATACATTTTTACCGTTTTAAGCAATTTGCTAACAAAAATCCTGCATAATCGCAGGAATTTCATAGTTTTGGTCAAAACAGCGCAAAAAAGATGCACTTTTGCAGGAATCTTCGGCTTTGGCTTTGGAGTTTCAAACGAACAAGGGAGCCGCTTAAACGGGTGATTGCCGACATCATTCATTCTAACGGTCATACACGCACACGCGCACCTTAGTATGATCCATTCTAACGGTCAGACGCGCACCCGCACCTTAGAGAGTGAAAAAGCCCCTTTCACCACAATTCCGGCCGCTAAGCGGCGCCGGCGGTGATCGTTACATTTGCAAACAGGCGTTTTTCGCGGCCAAGGATAGTGGCGATCGTTAAAAGCTTGAGCCATTCATTTCGCACGCGACTCCCAGCGCACGATTCCCAGCGCACGACTCCCAGCGCGCGGCTCGCCGCATGGTAGCAGTCAACCACATGTCGGCTAGCCGGGGCCAACCGGTTAGACGAGGCGAGAATCTCCTTTTGACGCGTTTGCGTTTGACGCGTTTGCGGCCATGGAGGAGTTCCGGCGTACTCTGGCGTCTAGTTGCCTTTCCGAATGGGCGTTTTGGCGAAATATGGGCTGAAGCGCTGTGAAAGTCCGTTAGTTAACATTTTCGAATCGGCATCTTTTGC
>NZ_BOVJ01000257.1 GCF_018403665.1 Paenibacillus cisolokensis | reverse complement strand
CGCGGCGGCCGCCGCCGCATGGACCGCGGCGAGCGCCGCCGCGGCTGAGGCCGAGCCGCGCCTGGCGCTGCGGCTCGACCAGCTCGCGCAAGCGCTGCGGCTCGAGGAAGAAGCCGTCAAGCTTGCGCGAGCGATCGAGGACGGCGAGCGCCGCCATGCGGACGCCGTCGAACGGCAGCGGCGTTATGGCGAGCAGGCCGCCCAAACGAACGAGAAGCTGGCTCGCGGCACGGCGCGGCAGAGCAAGTTGAAAGCGGCGCTGCAGGCAGTTGAGCTGAAGCCGCACGAGCGCCAGCAGCGCCTGCTGTTGTCGCGCCGCCTGCAGGAGCGGCAGGCGCTGGCGGCACAGCTGTCCGCCGCCCGGGAAGAGCTGGCCGCGCAGGAAAAGGCCGCCGCCGAAGCGGCGGACAACTGCCGCCAGGCCGAAGCGGCGCTCGAGCGCGAGCGGCGGGAGCTGGCCGCGGCCGAACGGGAGGTTTCGCCGGTTGCGGCGGCGCTCGGCGAACTGGAAGACGGCTTGCGGCGTCTTGCGGCCGCAGCCGAGACGGCGCTTCAGCGGGAAAGGCAGCGGGAGCGGGAGCTGGAGCGCTGGCGGCTTGCCGCGCAGCTTGCGGCGGAGCTGGCCGACGGAGCGCCCTGCCCCGTATGCGGCTCCTGCAGCCATCCGGCGCTGCACGGCCAATCGGCGCCGAACGCGCAGCCGGCTGCCACCGCTGCCGCCACCGCCGGTGCTGCCGACGCCGCAGACGCGATCGAGGGCGGCGCTGCCGCTTGGGAGCGGCTGCTGCGGCGGATGCAGGAAGCGCTCCTCGCGCTTGCGCCTGTCCGGCACCGCGCAGACGAATGGCTGGCCAAGCTGCGCGAAGCGGCAGACGGCCTGCATGGCGAACCGCTGCGTTCCGCCGACGATGCGGCCGGCCGCGCGGCCCGCGACTTGCTCGGCGCGTGGGCGGCTGAAGCGGCCGCCGCGGTCGCCGCGACTCCGCAGGCGCCCGGAGCGATGCCGGAATTCGCCGGAGCGCCCGGACTTGCCGAAGCTTCCGCGGCGCTGGAGGCGGCGGAGGAGCGGCGCCGGACGTGCGAGATGCAGCTCGGGCGCTTCGGGCAGCAGCTGACTGCCGCCTTGAAAAGGTTGAACGAGTCGCGAAGCCTTGCCGAGACTGCGGCCGCCGAGCTAAGGGCGCTGGAGCGCCCGCTAGCGGCGGTGCGGCGCAGGGCGGAGGAAGCGCAAGCGGCAATGGCGGCGGATGACGGGCGGTGGGCCGCAGAGTTTCCCGGCCTGCCGCCGGAGAAGGCGGAGGAGACGCTCGCCGACTGGGAGCGCCGCGACAAAGAAACGGACGATTTGAAGGAGCGGCTCGAACGGAGCGTCACCTTTCTGGAAGAGCACCGGCAGTTGCTTGCCGAGCTGCAGGAGGCGGAGCGGCAGGCGCAGCTGGAAGCCGTGCAGGCGGCCGCCGCGCTGGAGGGCGACCGCCGGCTGGCGGCGGATCAGCGCGAACGGCTGGCGGCATGGACCGGCGGCCGTCCCGCCGCCGAGCTGATTGCCGAAGCCGAGCGCGAGCTGAAGTCGCTGCGCGACCGGCTGCAGGCCGCACAGCGCGAGCATGAGGCGGCCCAGGCCGCCCTGCAGCAGAGCGCCGAGCGCCGGGCCGCGGCGGAAGAAGCCGAGCAGACCGCCGCCGAACGGCTGGCCGCGGCTTCCGCGCATTGGGATGAGCTGCTTGCCGGTTCGGAATTCGAGAGCGCCGAAGCCGTTGCGTCGCTGCGCGGGCTGCTGCCGCAGAAGGAAGCGATGGAAGCTGCGATCGCCCGGCATCGCGAGGCCGAGAAGCAGCTGGCGGCTCAGGTGGAGCTGCTCCGCGAGCAGCTCGGCGGTCGCTCGGTGACGGACGAAGAATGGAGCGCTTGCGTTGAAGCCTGGACCGCCGCGAAGCGGGCGAGCGAAGAGAAGCTGCAGGCGGAAGCAAGGGCGCAGCGCGATCGGGACGAACTGGCCGGCAAGCACGAGCGCTGGACGGAGCTCGAGGAGAAGCGGCGCGGGCTGCAGGAGCTGCAGGGCCGTCTCGCCAAGCTGCAGTCCGTCTTTCGGGGCAATGCGTTTGTGGAATACATAGCCGAGGAGCAGCTCGTCCAGGTATGCCGCGTCGCATCGGAGCGTCTCGGCTACTTGACGAAGCGGAGATACGCGCTGGAGGTCGATTCCGGCGGCGGCTTCGTCATCCGCGACGACGCGAACGGCGGCATCCGCAGGCCGGTGTCGACGCTTTCCGGCGGGGAAACCTTCCTTGCCTCGCTTTCGCTCGCACTCGCGCTATCGGCGCAAATTCAGCTGCGCGGGCGGCATCCGCTGCAATTCTTTTTTCTGGACGAAGGATTCGGCACGCTCGATCCGGAATTGCTGGAGACGGTCATTGCCGCGCTGGAAAAGCTGCACACGAGCGAACTGGCTGTCGGCGTCATCAGCCATGTGCCGGAGCTGAGGGCCCGGCTGCCGAGACGGCTGATCGTTACGCCTGCGGAGCCGTCGGGGGCGGGCAGCCGCGTCGCGATCGAAACGATGTGACGCCTTGCGCCTCGGGCTGTGCGCCTATGTTTCCGGTTGCCGCCGCATGCAGCCGGGTATCGAGAGCGGCGAAGCGCCTTGCGCCATGGACGGGGAGCCGCCGCCTTTCGGCCCGGCTCTGGCGCCGCGCCTATTAAGCTTGCCGTAACTGTACGGTATGGAAAAGAGGGAGTATGAAGTTGGAATCCAAATCGACCAAACGCTCATATGCGCTTGCCGTTACGCTTGTTCTGCTTGTGTTCAGCCTGATGGGCAACGTGCTGCTGTACACGCTCTATTTGAAGAACGGAATGGATCGGGGCGTCGAGAACGGTAAACAGATTGTTCGGGCGGCCGAAGGGGCGAAGCGGCACGTCGCGTCCGTCATGGACGGGACGGCCGGCTTGCTGGAAGCGGTATCCCCGGAAGAGCGCGCGTCGGCGCTGTACAGGCTTGGCCTGTCGCTTCGGGATGCGGACTTGCTGGCCGAATTCACGGAAACGGCGGTGAAAATCAGCGGGGAGGATGCAGCTGCGGAACGCCGCAGCGCTTCGCACTTCATTCTTTCCGTCGAGCGGTCGTTCGGCGATATTGCGAACGGAGCGGGCGTTCTGACCGCAGCCGAGCGGGAGGAAATACTGGCGATTCGCGCCGCTTACGAACAAATGCAAGGTATTCTGGACAAATTCGACACTTCGGCGGGCGACAACAAATCGTTTTGATCCGTCTGCAAAACGGCGGCGGCGGCTGGGCCGTCATCGGGGGACAACTGCTCGACGCGATGTCCGGGTTCGGAGCCGCCGGCGAAGGTCAATGAAGGTTCGAAGCGCATGAAGCCCGTCAAGTTCGGCCCGGCCGGTCGGCCAGGTCAGGACGGCAAGCGTCAAACCCAGCCCGCCTGTTCAATCTTAGCCAAGCCTGTCAAACTAAAGCCATCCTGAAAGTGAAGGACAATGGCATGGCAAATCCATCACTCAGCGGGCTCGGGCAAGAGTGAATCGGAGCCGGAGGCAAAAGCACGGGCCAAGGTGCACGAACCCGATTCGAGGCGACCGGCGAACCGTGACATTCTCATGGCAAGAGAAGCCTAACGAATCTGACAATCGC
>NZ_BOVJ01000256.1 GCF_018403665.1 Paenibacillus cisolokensis | reverse complement strand
TGACTTTCCTCGCTGCCTCCGAGCCGATCTCGAGGCGGCTTTCCTCTGCCCCCGAGACGAACTTCGAGACGACTTTCATGGCGGCCCCCGAAGCGATCTCCGAGGCGAACTCCGAGACAGCTTTCCTCACTGGCCCCGAGGCGCCCCCCGGACGGCCGGTTCCTGCGCGGACAAGTTGTTAGCGCTTACAAAAAGAGTCGTCGCTTCAGTGTATGAGCAAGAACTTCCGAACATGCCCGATAGGGCCGATAACTATGCCCGGATACTAAAGCAACGTGTGAAGTATCACCGGAACACGCTGCCATCGGCATTGAAAAGGGGCATGAATTTCAATGACGTCTAGCCGTCGGGGTGCTAACGATGCGGCATTCGTCATATTTTTGATAAGTAGCATCGAAAGCGCGGCCGGCCCCGAAACGGGCCGGGTCGACTGCGAAAGAGCGTGTGAAGGAGCTGGACGACATGAATATCGTGGTGTTGATCAAGCAGACGTTCGATACGGAAGAAAAATAACACTCCAGGATGGCCGGATCAGCGAGGACGGCGTCAAATTCGTCATCAATCCGTATGACGAATATTCGCTGGAAGAAGCGCTACGGCTGCGCGAGGCCGAGGGCGGCCTGGTGACCGCGGTGACCTGCGGTCCGCCGCGCAGCGAGGAAGCGCTGCGCACGGCGCTGGCGATGGGAGCGGACGAAGCGGTAAGACTCGACGACGCCGGGCTGTCCGAAGGAGCGGCCGTGGCGCAAGCGCTTGCCGAGCTGATTCGGCCGATGGCGCCCGATGTGCTGCTTGCCGGTCTGTTCGCGATTGACAGCGGCGCCGGTGCCGTCGCCCTGCAAGTCGCGGAGCGGCTCGGCTTGCCGCACGTGTCGGCGGCTGTCGGCTTGAAGCTGGAAGCGGACGGCGGCGGTGGACGGCTGGCGGTCGTGGAGCGCGACGCGGAAGGCGACACCGACACGGTTGCGGTGCCGCTGCCTGCGCTTATAACCGCGCAGCAAGGGCTGAACGAGCCGCGCTATCCGTCCCTGCCGGGCATTATGAAGGCGAAGCGCAAACCGTTGCGCCGTGTGGACATTGCCGAGCTCGGCCTGCCCGCAGAACGGCTGACGCCGCTGACCGAGCGGACGGACATCTCGCTCCCTCCGCCGCGTGCCGCCGGCCGCCGCCTGGCCGGCAGCCCCGCCGAACAGGCGGCCGAGCTCGTCCGGCTGCTGCGGACGGAAGCGAAGCTGTTTCCTTGACGGAGAAGCTTGACTAAGAAGCCGTACTTTGACGGAAAGGAAGAAGAAAGGAGCTGATCTGAGGATGAGTCGAACGTGCCTCGTCTTTGCGGAGAGCAAGGGCGGCGAGCTGCGCCGCGTAGCGCTCGAAGCGCTGCATGCGGCGAAGCTGATCGCGGGCGGCGGGTCCGTGCACGTCCTGTTGGCCGGACCCGGGGAACCGCGGCGGGCGCTGCCGCCGAATTGGCTTCGCGGGGCGCGGATGCCGTCTGCGTCGCCGATCATCCGGCGATGCGCGATTACGCGCCCGAACTGTACCTCGCCGCCATCCGGGCGGCGGCGGAGACCGTCCGGCCGGACGCCGTGCTGCTCGGCCATACCGCCATCGGGCGCGACCTCGCGCCCCGGCTGGCCGCCGCTCTCGGCGCCGGCTACATCGCCGACGCCACGGCCGTCCACGCGGACGGCGGCGGCTTCGCCTTTACGCGCCCGCTCTACGCCGGCAAGGCGTTCGAGCGGCGGCGCTTCCTGCCGGGCGTCACGCAGGTTCTGACCGTGCGCCCGAACAATCTGCCGCCGGCCGAGCCGGACGGCCGGCAGGGCACGGTGGCGGCGCTCGCATTCGAGCCGCCGCCGCTTGTGACCGCCGTCCGCGCGGCCGTGCGCCGCGCCGCCGGCGAAATCGATCTTGCCGAGGCCGACGTCGTCGTCTCCGGCGGACGAGGGGTGCGCAGCGCGGAAGGCTTCGCCCCGCTGCGTGAGCTCGCCGCCGTGCTCGGCGGCGCGGTCGGGGCGTCGCGCGGAGCTTGCGACGCCGGTTACTGCGGTTATGGCCTGCAGATCGGCCAGACCGGCAAAGTCGTTACGCCGCAGCTCTATATCGCCTGCGGCATCAGCGGCGCCATCCAGCATCTGGCCGGCATGAGCCAGTCGCGCGTTATCGTCGCCATCAACAAAGATCCCGACGCCCCCATTTTCAGCGTTGCCGATTACGGGATCGTCGGGGATCTGTTCGAGGTCATTCCGCTGCTGACCGAGGAATTCCGCCGCTCGAAGTGACAGCCTGCATGGAGCCGGGGGGGGGGTTCTCCGGCATCTCCTCGTGAACAAAGCTGCAAAAGCTCTACGGCC
>NZ_BOVJ01000255.1 GCF_018403665.1 Paenibacillus cisolokensis | reverse complement strand
CGTTACAATTCCGGAACATCTATTTTTGACCAAATAGCGATTGTGAGATTCGTTAGAAAGATACTGGAGGCTCATATATCCGATAATGCCGCTTGCCACTAGCGTTTTGTCGGGGTGTTGTACGCTATGCTCCTCGGAAAATCGCCAGACGATGCTCAAATGATACTATGAAACGATACTATGAAACGATAGCTGTCACGGCTAAGTTGAACTCGTCTTGAAACTTCCCGGTCTTGATCGGCTTCCGTTCATGCCGAATTGACGACGGTTATACTATTGCTTTCGATAAGGCGCCACCCGTCTCCCGAGCGTAAGACCTGCCCATACTAAAAGAGGATGAGAGGGAGCTCGGCAGCCACGTACATCCCGACCGTTACAATGTCTATCATCTCCGCGTCGTAAAAGCGGTACAATGCATACGCTGTAAAAGGGATTTCGACAAGCCCCGCGGTGATGAAGCCCGGCGTGTATTTTTTAGCATGACGGTATAGCCGACATGTTTGATCCCGTCGAGGAAGAGGATGGCGATTATTCCGACGAATAAAGGGTGCGGCTTGCCGCTGTTTTCGAAATCGCCGGCAGCGAAGCATGTTGCCAGAAAAAGAAGCGATCCGAGCAGCAGCACTGCGACCGTAAACTGGAACGTGATATTTTTCTCCCAATTGTATATGCGATTTTCCGCGATCCGAGGCTGATCTTTATGCTTTCGCAGCCATTTTCCATGGTGATGATCTCTTCACCGTCATGGATGAAAAAGCAGCCGGGAGCAGCCATATCAGCACTTCCAAACGAATCAGTTCATTGAAGTACGACAACACTATCGCCTCTCCTTACGCTCCGGTTGAACCGGCAATTCTCCATTTACTATAATATTTTTCGGACATCAATGCGGGAATATGATTTTTGATTTTTTGTGTTTGTAAAGTTATTTTTCAATCGAATCACTTGATCCTTGCACTACGTCGAGGTGTAAAATATTTAACATACCGTAAAAACAATTTTCGTGGTGAAAAGGAAGTCTGGTCATAATGAGCGGCAAAGTTGCAGTATTGAACTTTGATCAAACGTTATGTTCGCAGCCTCATTTTCTTCAGCCTGCTTTTGAGTGGATTGAACTGTCGGATATAGGGCAGACCAACGGATATTGTTCGAAGGATTCGCTCCGGGAAATTGGCAGCAGATTGCAAAAACGCCGGAATAGAGGCGTTACGCTGATCGGAAGAGGAAATTATCACTATGTAAGCTACCTGCTGACGTCCGAGCTGTCCGTACCTTTTACCCTTGTGCTGTTTGATTATCATTCAGATATGATGGAGACGCCGGACGACATGCATATTTCTTGCGGTTCGTGGGTGCTCGAAGCGATCAGGAGGCTTCCTCACCTGCGCAAAGTGTTGTTGATCGGTGTAAGCGAGGCCGGTTTGAAGCAAATGCCAGGGGATGTTCGGGCCAAAGTATTGGCGTATCCGAACGATAACGTCAATGAATCGGAATCCGGCATCCGCTCGTTGGTGTCGAATATTCCGACCGATACGGTGTATATCAGCATCGATAAAGATGTGCTGAATCCGAGCGAGGCGGTCACAGACTGGGAGCAAGGCCGGTTTTCGTTGCGATTTATGGTCCGCATTCTCGAAGCCATTGCCAAGGCGAAAAGGGTCGCCGGGGTCGATATATGCGGCGAGTATCCGATAACGCCGGCGCATATTTATCGCAATGAAATGCGGCAAGCGTCGCGAATCAACGAACGGGCCAACCGGTACCTTGCAGAGCGGGCCGTTCAATGGATGAGCGAAACCGTGCCTTCCGGACATCCGGTCCATCGGTCCGCCGGTTAAATTGTGAATGGTAAATGACGAATTCAAAATGATAAAATCACATTAAATGACGCGAAATGACGCGATAGAGGAGATTCGACATCCATGGCCCCGTTAAAGGAAGAGCAGTTGGAGCAAATTCGCAGCCAAAGGAAATTTCAAATCATGATGGCCGCTTTGAAGGTATTCGCCGAAAACGGCATCAGGCTGACGAAAATCAACATGATCGCGGCCGAAGCGGGAATCAGCCACGGCCTGCTGTATCACTATTTCAAATCCAAAGAAGAAGTGCTGTATGAAAGCCTTCAATGGGCGATAAGCGGATCGGGCGAACTGTTTCAGGAAATTGCAGAGATGCAGTCGGGCCCCGTCGAGAAGATCAAACATCTTGTCAAAACTGCGTTTACGGAAGGAAACAGTGATGTATTCCGGGTAATCCACCATTTGCGGCGAACGAATCACGACGTCCCCGAGCATATCGCGGCGCTGATCGAGCGTTCATCGAAGGAATACATCACCTTTCTCCTTCCCTTGTTTATCGAAGGGCAGCGCACCGGGGATATTGTTCAAACCGACCCGCAGGAGCTGCTGGAGATGTTTTTAACCGTCATAACGGGGTTGATGATGGAAGGGGATCTGGAATGGTGGGGCCGGGATATCGACCGTAAAATCGATCTGCTGATGAGAATGATTACGGCGCGGTAGCTCTGCCGCTGGCCGGTTTTCAAAAAACCATTGACAAAAGCCGTAAATCATAATAGTCTTTTTTGACTGAACAAGTCAATCAAAAAACTTGTCCGTCTTTCGTGGCTTCGTGGCAAGTTGAGGAGGGGTACGAGTTGGGAGAAGTGATGATTTCCGTCCGGGAGCTCAGGAAAGCTTATGGGGATCGGACCGTTCTCGACGGGCTTTCTTTCGAGGTGGAGTGCGGAACGATATTTGCATTGCTCGGGGAAAATGGCGCCGGCAAGACGACAACCGTCCGTATTTTGTCGACCCTGATCCAACCGGATGCCGGGAAGGCGACGATCGCAGGACACGATTGTATCAAGAACGCGGCCGCAATCCGCAAAATAATCAGCTTGACAGGGCAATATACCGCGGTTGACGAGCAGCTCACCGGGGAAGAAAATTTGCGGATGATGGGACGGCTCAGCCGTCTGGATCGCCATACGATCAAGAAGCGGACGACGGAGCTGCTGCAGCAATTCGATCTGGAGGAGGCGGCCGGACGGCAGGTCAAGACCTATTCGGGAGGCATGCGCCGAAGGCTGGACATCGCCGTCAGCTTGCTCGCTTCGCCGTCCATTATTTTTCTGGACGAACCGACGACAGGTTTGGACCCGCGCAGCCGGATGCGCCTGTGGGACACGATCCGACAGCTTGCGCAAAGCGGCACGACCATCCTGTTGACGACGCAATATTTGGAGGAAGCGGATAAGCTTGCGGACCGAATCGCGGTCATGAACGGAGGAAGGATTGTCGCGGAAGGAACGGCCGAGGAGCTGAAACGGATCGTCGGCAGCGAATGGATCGAGCTGATTTTCCGCCATCGGGACGATCTGGCGAAAGCCCGGGCGTTGGTAAACGGTCAACCGGACGAAACCCGCAATACGATTGCCGTTCCTTCCGACGGTTCCGCGGAAAGCTTGAGGCGGTTGCTCAACGGACTGCATGAACGGGGAATCGAACCGGAATCCGTTCAATTGCGGAAGCCGACGCTGGATGACGTCTTTATACAAATGACAGGACGACAAAAGGAGGCGGTGAGCGTCTGATGGAGAAATCCCGGTTATTGTGGGCCGCAAGCGATAGTTGGGTGATGCTGCAACGCAATATAAAGCATTTGGTACGGAATCCGGAATCTTTGTTTATCAACATTTTTTGCCTGTCGTGCTGATGCTGATGTTCGTCTATGTATTCGGAGGGGCGATCCAAACGGGCACTGCGTACGTCAATTACATCGTCCCGGGCATTATTATTTTTTGCGCCGGTTACGGCAGTTCGATGACGGCGGTAAGCGTCAGTCAGGATCGGCTCGGCGGTTTGTTCGAACGGTTGCGAAGCATGCCCGTTCACCCTTCCTCGTTTATGCTTGGCCATGTGATCGGCAGCTTCGTCCGGAATGCGATCAGCGCGGCATTGGTGTTCGTCGTCGCCTTTCTGCTCGGATTCAGACCCGAGGCCGGCTGGCTGGATTGGCTTGGCGTCGTATTGCTGCTCAGTCTGTTTATTTTATCGGTTTGCTGGTTGGCCGTCGTCTTCGGGCTGCTGGCCAAAAGCGTCGAAACCGCCAGCGCCTTCACCTTTATCGTCATGTTCATGCCTTATGTCAGCAGCGCGTTCGTTCCGACCGACACGATGCCGTCATGGCTGCGCGCGTATGCCGATTATCAACCGTTTACCCCGCTTATCGAAACGTTGCGAGGCCTGCTTCTCGATACGGATATCGGCCGTCAATCCTGGATTGCCGTCGTTTGGTTCGGCGGTATGCTGTTCGTTTCTTATATCGTTGCCATGATCCTGTTCAGAAGGAAAGGATAGACGCGGAATGCAGCCGGACTGGCTGCATTCCGCATTATTTTTGCGAAGCTTTGTCGGGCCAAAGGTAGGGCAGGATGAGCAAAACCGCGGCAAGCAACAATGCCGTAAGGAATGCTGTAGGGATGCCGTAGGAATGCTGTAGGGATGCCGTAGGAATGCCGTAGGGATGCAGGGATGCTGCATGGATGCTGCATGGATGCCCTAGGGATGCTGTTTCTTGATAGAGAAGCCGTCGGTGGCAAAAATGATCGGAACGCCTGTATAAGTTGTACGTTGTACAATTAAATATCCGAAAACGGGGCGCTCCGGCGGAAATAGTTGCAGTTCGTACAACTAAAGCGGCCGGGATGCGACTCTTGGAGGCATTTAGAGCAGTTTTATTGCACATGATGCAATAAAACCTCCGGAAACGGACGCGAAAGCGCCCTTCCATTGCATGAAGTGCAATGAAAGGGCAGCGTGAGCGCGGCGAATGGAGCGATGGCAGCATGCGTACGGCGAAATGGTGCAATAGAAGGCCAGTATGCAAGCGGGTAAATGGTGCAATAGGAGCGTGCGAGCGGCTGAATGGAGCGATGGCAGTGTAAAAGCGACGAAGTGGAGCGAAAGCAGCATGCGAGCGACGAAGTGGAACGACGGCGGCATGGAAGCGATGAATGGAGCGATGGCAGTGTGAAAGCGACGAATGGAGCGAGGCAGCATGCAGCATTGAAACGGAGCGATGGCAGCATACGAGCGAGCGGCGAAACGGAGCGATGGCAGCATGCGTGCGGCGAATGGTGCGCTGTTCTGGATAATGGGCGGGCATCGAATCGGCAACTGTCAGGAAGGCCCGGAAAGCCCGGAAAGTCTTGGCCGGCCCTGAATAAAGCCATGGCATTTAGGTGCAACATTTGCCGCAGTTGTCAAGTCTAATAGATCGGAGGAAATGAAAAATGAAACGCGGAGGATGAGTTGCGATGAAAAAGAAGCTGTCGCTCGTACTGTCGGGAACGATTCTGGCGGTTGCGCTCGTTTCGGGAGCCGCGGTTGCCTCGGGGCCGATAAAGCTGTTCGTGAACGGTAAGGAAATCCGAAGCGATGTCGCACCTGTGGTCGAGAAAGGACGCGTCCTTGTCCCGATTCGCTGGGTCGCCGAAGCGCTTGGCGCCGATGTGAAATGGGACAAAAACAGCCAAAGCGTCCGGATCGAAGATCAGGGCGGGCAATCGGCCAGCCAGCATCTTGAGTTGATAGAACGGTTCTATGCGCCGGAATCGGCCAAGGAGGCGGCGGAGACGTGGGCGGAAGCCGTCAAGCAGCGGAACGGCGCCGTGCAGTATTCGTTGCTGTCCCCCGAAGCGCAGAAGGCGACGATCGACGAGTTCGAGCAATGGAACTGGGTGCCCGGCGTATCGAGCCCCTGGACCGACAAGTATACCGTCTCGCTCCTCAGCTCGAACAACAAGGACCGTTACGTCTATACGGTCGAGTTTCAAATGAAGACGTCGACCGGCGATGCGGGCAAAGGCAATGTCGAAGTTACGGTCGTCTATAAGGACGACAGATGGGTCATTACGGACATTGAGCCGGATCCCGATGCCAAATCGCTGCCGGATCTCGTTCTGCCGTAAGGCGGCTGGTCGGGGGGCATGCGGACTTTCAAGGTTGCTGTAGCCGGAGTGAATGAAGCGACGCTGTTTCGCCTGTAATCACGACACCGTGTACCGCAACCGTCAATCATTCAGATTCGCTGAAGGAAGGCGCCGTTATACCGGGTTCCGGGAAAAGGAGAAGGGGGAGAAGGGAGAAAAGGGAAGGGAGAAGATAGAAGGTAGAAGGTAGAAGGTAGAAGGTAGACGGTAGACGGTAGACGGCGAACCGGCATCCGCATAAGCCGAATAAGCTGCCGCCGGTCTGAAACCTTCGCCCTCGAACAGCCTTGCCATAGGTATTTCAACCCGAAATATTTCCGGGGAAATAGGAATATGGTCGCATGTCGATTGCCGACGTCATCACCCCCTTCCCCTTGGAACCATATCAGCCTCGGATTTGAAGAGGCCGTGTTCAGTAAATTGATTTTGAAATGCACTGTTCGCCATGCACATCGGGCTTGCTCAGGCGAACGGCGCGATGCGCACAGGCGGCCGGTTTGCAACCGGCCGCCTGTCTGCCGTCGTGTCGCATGGCGGACGGTCAAACCGCATGCGACAGCGGCTGAGCGATATAAGGTATTCCGACGCCTCGGCGAATCAGAGCCGATCTTCAAACAAAGACGCAATGCCGTCAGAGAGACTCGACTGATGGACACGCGGAAGACTGCGTATGTGTCTGTGGAAACTGTGGAAACGGGTGAAACCCCATATAACAGGTGGTTGACCGCCACCATGCGGCGAGCCGCGCGCTGGGGAGATGTGCGCGGCGAATC
>NZ_BOVJ01000254.1 GCF_018403665.1 Paenibacillus cisolokensis | reverse complement strand
ACAACTGAACTTGTGCGACAACAGGGGGGAACAGAATGAAACAGGTTATTGCGGAGCCAATCGAGAAAGCGCAAGAGGAGTTGACGGATGAAGAAATTGTCAGCATGTTTTTGGCAACTTATCACCACTCAAAGTACACGTTGCGAAATTACAAATATGCTATCGAACGGTTTCGAAGCTTCATCGGTAACAAAAGGCTTAAAGACGTTACCTGGAGGGATATCGAGCTTTATAAACTGAGCCTGCTCAAGAGGTATGAAAACAATAATCGCCAATATACCGCAGCGACTATCTCCGTATTGCTGGCTCCTCTTCGTTCCCTTTATAAGTGGGGAAACAGTCCAACTATTCAATTTTTCACCCACGATCCGGCAGCATGCATCAAGAAACCGAAGGTTTCGAATAGCAGCAACCGTCATTTTTTAACCAGAAACGAAGCCGTAAAAATATTACAGCAGTTAAACACGATGGGACTTCGCAATTATGCGATCGGTCTGACTTTGGTTTTGCTTGGTCTGAGAGTTTCCGAATTGGTTTCAATGGAATGGGATGATTTTCATACTGACCCCATGGGAACTTCCATTTGGTTGACCGTGCTGAATGGAAAAGGTCAGAAAGTACGGGAGGTGAAAGTACCCGATATGCTCTGGAATCAGCTCCATTTATACCGGATGGAAAATGGGGGAAGAGGCAAAGTTTTCCCGATTACCACCCGTCAGGTTGAACGAATCATCGAAATTGCCCGTAAAAAGGCCAATTTATCCAAGAAAGTAACGCCTCACTGGCTACGTCATACCAATGCAACCCTGGCTTTGTTAAACGGGGCGTCGCTTCAACAGGTTCAACAAACGTTGGGACATTCGCACATTAACACGACTCAACAGTACATTCATACGGTAGAACAGATTAAAAAAGCGGCTCCGGATTTTGTTGAAGACTGCTTGAAGGAAGTACTCTAGTGTATCGTTTCCCGTTAATGATCTGTGCGCCGATATGCTTGACGGCCATCCCATCGAACAGGACGTCATACGTACCTTGTTCGATGAGGCGGCCGTCGATCCATTTTATAGGACTATTTACACCCATACGATGCACCTATAAAATGCATTTTCTAAATGAAAATGATTGAAAATAACCATCTTATTATGATATATTTGTACCAGAATTTGCAGAATTATGTCGCAATATGTCGCACAAGTTCAGTTGT
>NZ_BOVJ01000253.1 GCF_018403665.1 Paenibacillus cisolokensis | reverse complement strand
AAAATCATCCGGATGCGCGGCCGCTTCTCCAACAGCTCCCTCATATGGCGTGCGACATCAAGAGCGGCTGCCGTGCCCATTTGCTTCCGGTCGCGATAGACGCGCACCTGCAGCCGGTCCGCTTGCTTCTCCAGCACCGGCTTCACTATTCCCGTCAATGTTCTCATCCCTTCCTTAATGTTTCGTTCGATTCCGGCGGCGTACGGCGAAGGCAATCCGAAACAGAGCGACGAATCGGCGGCTTCGTACCCGCCCTCCGCCAACTGACGGTCGGTGGGCACATAACCGGTCATGCCGTTCGTGTAGCCGATCGGCAGAACCCCTTCTTCAAGCTCTCGCTTCGCAAACAGCCCGTACTCCACCACCATCTCCGCGTCGGCCGCCAGCAGCGTCAATCCGTCCGCCAGCCGCAGCGCGCCAAGACGCAGCGGCACCGAATCCGGCAGCCGCCCCGTATTTTCAAGCTCGCCGAGCAATCGCGCCGCCCATTCCCCGACGATGCCGTCCTCTCCGCACTTCGCTTGAAGCTCCGCTCGATCGGGAACGCGCCGGAACGGCAGCGGAACGATCAGCTCCTCCCACCGGAGTTCGGATGCGGCGAGCGGTTCCATCGGACGCTCCAGCACGCGCAGCACCGCTTCGGCAAGTCGGATGCCGAGCCGTTCCGCATCGTCCGCTGATCCGCGGCAGAACGCCCCATCGCGAATTAGCGCCGGGCGCACGTCGCCGCAGTAGCCTTGCAAATACGCGGCGACCGCGCCCTCTCCGAGCGCGTTCTCCACCGCCTCCATGGCGACGCCGGGGAACTCCGGGAAGACGATGTTGTCCCCGGTCGTCGTCGGGTGGCATGCCGCATGCGCGAACAAGCCTTTGACGCGGCCGGCATCGTTGCGGAACCGGATAACCGTCAGTTCATGATCGGCAGGCCCGTCGGGATTCGGGGCCATGACGATGACGCCGTCCTTCCATAGCCGCCGATGTATGCCGAGCTCGCAACGGTCCCGGCCGCGTTCGACCGAGACCGGCTCCATCCGCTCCAGCGCTTCCCCGATGCCGGCCAGCAGCTTCGCTTCCAGCTCGGCCCAATACTCCCTGTCCGGCTCCCCCAGCATCTTCAGGAACAGGCCGCTCGTTTGCGGTCCGCAATGATTGTGAGTCGCATGCAGCAGAACGGCATCGAAAGCGGATGGCCATGCCGCATCGATAGCCGCCTTCAGCCTGTCCGCATAGTCCGAGCCCCACCAGATCAGATCGGCCGATACGACGAGCGCCTGATATTTCCCTTGACGAAAGCAAAAGATGTTCATCCCGAGCGGCCGGACGATTCTTTCGAAGACGCCGCTGCGATGGGCGAAGCCGGCCAGCGCGACCGGATGCGACGGCGTAATATCCGCTTTGGCCGTCCCGAGTTCCAAACGACCGGTCATGACGATGCCGCCTCCCGCAAGCGTCGCCCGTCGCCGTCCAGCAGCTCGATGATCAGCAGCACGTTGCGCATAATATGAAACGGGTCCTTCACCGGCAAAGCGACGATTT
>NZ_BOVJ01000252.1 GCF_018403665.1 Paenibacillus cisolokensis | reverse complement strand
TGCCGTCCAGCAGCCGGCGAACCTCTTCGGCGGCCAGCTCGTACGGCAGCGGCGGCCTGCCTTCCCCGTTGCTGCCGGCCCCCGTCTCCTGCCCGTTCCATGCTGCGCCAAATCGGCCGCCGCCGGCCGACCGCAGAAGCCGGACCGGATCGTAGACGATCGTAACCGTCGCATAGGCCGGCACGATATCGACGATCCACTCGGGCCGCGCCTCGTTCAGCACGGAGGCGGCCAGCGCCATAAGCCGCCAGCCGTCCTCCGGCAAATCGGCAGCTTCCAGCACGAGCGCGCGATCCCCGGCCGGAGCGATCCGCCAGTCCCGGGATTGCGGCAGTCCGATCCGTTCTTTTCTCACCTGTTCCGCCATCGGCTCTCATCCTTTCTTTCATTATACACGGCCCGGCGCAGGTATAACGACAAGCTTCGATATGGTAAAATGGGACCCAAGCGGAAACGGCTCCGTCGTCCCTGTCTGAGGACATACTGTTTACGTACTGTTCGCGGTAAAACTTAAAAATTTATATTTGAACCAACCGTTAAAACCAAGTGTGTATCATTCTGTTGAAAAAGTCCATACGCCCCGAACAAAAGTTAAAACTTTTATAAAGTCCGTTTCGTCTTTGGGGTAGGCGCAACGATAAAGGCGGCGCAACCGGTCTTGATGCGGCATGACACCCGCTCGCGCCATGGAGCTGGCGCATCCGCGAAGACCGCGATAGGCCGGCTGCGACAGCCGGCTGGCCGCAAGCATCGTTTCGCCGACTGTTCAGGAGGTAGAACGCCGCAATGCTGACGGCCGAACGATTAGGCAAACGATATAAATCCGATTGGGCGCTGTACCCGCTCAATCTTAGACTCGGTCCGGGCATGCACGGGCTGCTCGGACCGAACGGAGCCGGCAAGTCGACGCTGATGCGGCTGCTGGCCGGACTGCTGCAGCCATCGTCAGGCGACGCCATGCTCGACGGCGTGTCCGTCCGCGACGGACGCAAGGTGCGGAGCAGAATCGGCTATGTGCCGCAGGTTTTCCGCATGTATCCGCAGCTTACCGCCCGCGAATGGCTCCGTCATGTCGCGCGCGTCAAGGGACTTGGCGGCCGCGCGGCCGTCGAGGAAGCCGTGGAGCGGACGCTGCAGGCGGTCAATCTGACGAAGCAAGCCGACCGTCCGGCCCGCACCTACTCCGGCGGAATGATCAAACGGCTCGGCATCGGCCAGGCGTTAATCGGCTCCCCCGACGTCGTCATCGTCGACGAGCCGACGGCCGGTCTCGATCCCGAGGAACGGGTCCGGCTGCGCAACGTGCTGGCCGAAGCGGCCCTGACCCGGACCGTTCTGCTGTCCACCCATGTGCTGAGCGATATTCAATCGAGCTGCCGCAACCTTCTCGTGCTCAGCGAAGGACGGCTGCTGTATCAGGGCGGTCCGTCCGGACTGGCCAGCTTCGCCGATCGGCGCGTATGGACATGGGAGGCGTCGCATTTCGAATGGTCGCGGCTGCGCCTTGACGGCCTTCTGTCGGCCCGGGAAACGTCCGACGGCATTATATGCCGGGCGCTCGGCGCGCAGCCTCCGACTCCTTACGCGGTTCAGGCCGAGCCGACGATGGAGGAAGGCTACATCTCGCTCATCAGCGGACGTCAGGCGGTGGATTTCTGATGACCCGCTGGATGGCCCAACTGGCGCTGGAGCTGCGCCTGCTTCTGAAATACCGCTGGCCGCTGCTGCTGCCTCCGGCGGCCGGTCTGTATATGGCGATCAGGCTGCTCGGCGGGAACGTGTACGATATGGCCGACGACAACTTGCTGGCTTTCGAAAGCCATGCCGTGCTGATGACGGTTACGCTCGCCGTACCGGTGCTGCTCGGCGTCATGCTTATTCGCCGGGACACGCTTCACCCGTCTTACGAATGGAGCCTCAGCCTTCCGGTATCCAACTGGACGATCATCGGCACCAAATGGCTTGCAGGCTTCCTGTATATGAGCCTGTTCACGCTGGCAATTTCCGCCGCTTACGCCATTTGCGCGCTGAAACACGGCATGCCGCTGTCTTCGATCGCCGGCGTACTGACGCTTACCGGTTTCATGTACGAGACATACTACGGCATCTCGCTCGCGCTCGGGCTGCTGCTCGGCGCACTGATGCCGGCCCGCTTTTCGCTGCCGA
Source organism: Paenibacillus cisolokensis (assembly GCF_018403665.1). Classification (GTDB taxonomy): domain Bacteria; phylum Bacillota; class Bacilli; order Paenibacillales; family Paenibacillaceae; genus Paenibacillus_AH; species Paenibacillus_AH cisolokensis. The sequence goes on along the minus strand of NZ_BOVJ01000252.1, from coordinate 6,701 downwards.
TCGCGTTTTGCGGCTGGGTATTCGGCGCGATCTTTCTGCAGCTGTTCGTGGCGCAAAGTCTCCATTTCTATCCGGTAAGGGCATTTTTTCTCAACCATTTTTTCATACATCGTTATGGAGCAACGAAGTGTGGAGCGTCCCGCTCGCAGCGGAAGAATATGCGCGGCTCGTCCCGTTCGCCGTCGTCTTCGGACTGTTCATGCTCGTCTGGTCGTGGGCGCGCATCTCCGGGACACGCTCGCTGCTTCATCCGAAACGTCCCCGGCTGTTGACGCTCGTCGCGTTCGCCGCCGCAGTCGCGGCCTTCGTGCCGTACGCCGGTCTGTGGCACGAACGCTACGAAATGATGGCGACGCTCGGAACGGGCGCTCCCCTCTGGTCGATGGGCGAAACGCAGCCGCAGAGCCGCTACGCCTTTCGTGCATCGTCCTACGATCTGAACGTCGTGCGGCGTGCGGACGATGCGTTCGGCGCCGTAGCGAGCATCCGGTTTCCCGTCGCGGACGGAGAGCCGGTTCCGGCCGCCGCGGGCGTCCGCGAAGTCAAATCGCACAAGCCGGGCTATATTACGTTTCTGCTTCATCCGCTGCTGAAGGTGACGCGCACCGAGTTGAACGGGACGCCGGTCGAAGCTGTGCGGGAAGGGGCTTATCTGCATATTCCGTCCGCTTCGCTGCGCGGCCGGACCGGCGAGCAGCGGCTCGTCGTCGAATACGGCGGCGACATGACGGTCTGGGCATACGGTTCCTCTTGGGACGGATATTTATCTTTTATTCGCGGCGACAACATCTATCTGCCGTCGTACAGTGGATGGTATCCGCTCCCCGGCGGGGACAGCCTGTTCTATATGTTATACGACAGAATATTGGGTGCCCGGAAAGATGCGGATCTCTTTTTTCACAGCGATTTCCGCGCCACGCTGACCGGTTTCGACGGTCCCCTGTACGCGTCGATCCCGGAAGCCGCCGACAGCGGGCATAGCGGAATGAAGCGGTTTTACGAAGCGGACAGCAAAGGGCTGTCGCTGTTCGGCGGCCATTTCCGCGAAGTATCCGTAAGCGGCGAACCGATTACCGTCGTGACGACGCCGGGAAGCATGCGCGATGCGGAAAACTTGCTGCAAAGGATTCGCTCGATACGGGAATATTATGAATCGTGGGGAAGGCGCCTCGACAGCATCGAGCGGATTTTGTACTTCCCGATGGAAAGCATTGATCTGACATCGTTTTGGCCGTTCGAGCAAAAAGTCGGCCATACGCTGCTGCTGCCGGTCTATCCGCAAATGATGAGCAACTCGCAGATCCTTTATCATACGATGGAGCTGATCCTGTTCGGCGATACGAACAGCTATCAGATCGATGCAAGCCATTCTCCGGAATCCGAATTCTCGCTCGTAACGGAAATCCGTTCGGCGATCCTGTATATGGCTGACCGCGATAACCGGATCATTCCGTTCAAGCCGATTATCGAAACGGAATATTGGCACATGATGAAATCCATGATCGACCGGGCTATCGCGCGCGGCGACGAGGCGAAAGTATGGCAGGTGCTCGCTTCGTTCTGGGATCGGGGGCTGTCCATTTCCGTCTACCATGACGGGCCGAACGGCCAATACGTGCAGGAGTACCCGATCATTACGGCGGACGATTGGGCGGAAGCCTGGAACAGGGCGATGCCCGGTGACGCGGACCTTTTGAAACTACCGAAATGACGTTTTGCCGCAAGGCAGAAAGGGGAGAGACGTTTGACGGACGAGGAATTGCTGCGGGGAATGGCGCGCGGCGACCAGGCTTCCTTCGAAGCGCTCGTGCACCGCTACCATGCGCCGCTGTCCGGATATTTGTACCGCCACCTGCGCGATCCCGGTCGTGTCGAAGATTTCGTGCAGGAAACGTTTTGCGGCTGATCCGCCAGTTGAAGGAAAAGCGCATTCCGGACAATTTGCAGGCATGGCTGTACCGGGTAGCCATGAATATGTGCCGCGACTACTGGAAAAGCGCCGCTTATCAAAGCGAGAAAAACCGTTTTGGCGAACCGCCCGAACAGCACGATGCCAGTCCGTCGGTCGTAGAGCTGGCGGAGCGGCAAGAAACCCGCAGGGAAATTATGGAGACGCTGGACGAACTGCCGGAGGTGCAGCGGGAAATCGTAACGCTGCGCTTCTACCAGGACATGAAGCTGCAGGATATCGCCGACGTTACCGGGCTCCCGCTCGGTTCGGTCAAAACGTATCTGTACAAGGCGCTGCGAAAGCTGAAGACGCGTCTGCATCCGGAAACGACCGGACAGCGCAACGCTACCAAAGGAGGCGAGCGATTTGAGCATGCCAAACGATCATGAACTGAAACAGCTGGAAGACGAGATGCGGGGGCCGCTTTCCGCCTATACGGTTCACCCGGTAACATCCGGGGATACGGCCAGACTGCTTCAGGCGCTTCAGCCGGCATTCGACGATATGCGCCATGCGGTCAACGCCTTTCCCGCCGCGGAAAGCAAGCGCATCCCTTATCAGCCGTCACTTGCCAAGCTGATGAAGGCCCAGCTTCACGCTTATCCGAAAATGTATTGGCTTGCCGGGTTAAGCGTGCTCGTCATGCTGCTGCTCATCTCGTCCACGTTCAACAACTATTCCAATTACGCGATAATCGGCGATATGTTCGCGCTGGTGTTGCCCGCGACGCTGCTCGCCGGCATGCTGTACAGCTTCCGCAGCCAGAACCGCGAGATGCGTCTCGTGGAGAGCATTACGCCTTATCCGCCGGCGCTGCTGATCCTGTGCCGGATGCTGCTCGTCGTCATCTTGACGGTCGTGCTCGGCGCCATCGTCTCGCTGTACCTGCTGGCCAGGCTCGACCGCTTTCCCTTGCTGCCATTTTGCTGCAATGGATGTCGGTTCTCGTTCTCGTCGGCGGCATTACGGCCTATATCATGATGCGCAAAGGCGTCAAAACCGCATTTGCTTGCTCCTGCATTTCGTGGATCGCCTGGAACGGCTCCGATCTGTTGAACCGGTCGTCGGGGCTGCTTGCGGACGACATTCAGATGACGCTGCAGGTCGCCGGGCTGGCTGCGGGACTGCTGCTGCTGCGGCTCGCCTACCGGCGCAGCATCGGGATGAAGATCGCCAAAGCGGGATCATGACGACTGCCAGGAGGCGATATGATGCTCGAGATTGATCAGCTCCGCTGGCGCAGGCCGGGATCGCAATTCGAAGTTGCCGTGCCGCGCATGACGCTTATGCCGGGCATTACACTGCTCGTCGGACGCAACGGGGCCGGCAAATCGTCGCTGCTTCACTTGCTCGCGACAGCGGAACTGCCGACATCCGGCCAAATTCTGTACCATGGGCGGTCGGTCGACCGGGATTTGCCTGCCATTCGGGCTTCGATCGGCTTCGTGCCGACCGGCATCGAGCTTTATGAAGATTTGAAGACGGTCCGGCTGCTCCGCTATCTTGCCGAGTTGAAGGGCGGCGCCGTGACCGGCGAAATCGACCGGATTATCGCGTTGTTCCGGCTCGAACCGTACCGCAACCGCAAAATCAAAACGCTGCCGCACGGTGTCCGGCAGCGGATCGCCCTTGCGCAAGCGTGGATCGGTTCGCCCGATTACCTGTTTCTCGACGAGCCGCTCAACGCGATGGATTCCCTGGAACGGCTGCAGTTCATCCGTCATCTGGCCGAATATTCCCGGGACCGCATCGTCGTCGTTTCCACTCACGAGCTGAACGAATGGAACGCGTGGGCGCGCCGCATTTTGTGGCTGCACGACGGGCGCCCTCTCTTCTACGGAACGACGGCGGCATGGACCGGACAGCTGCCGCTTTCCGTCTGGGAAGGCATCACGGACGAAGCGGCATATGCGGCGCTTCCCCACGATTCGGTCATTCACGTGCGGCCGGAACACGGCCGCCTGGCGGTGCGGATGCTGGCCGCACAGGCGCCCGGTCCCGGCTTCATACGGCAGCCGCCGACGATGGAAGACGCCTATTTCATAAGGTCGCTTTCCCAAATCCGCAATACCGGTTAATCACTTCCACCAGCAGATCGTTGAGCAGCTTGACTTCATATTCGCCGACAGCCGGTTCCAGATGGTCGTTGCCGATGCCGCTGTCGTCGGTCAGAAAGAGATACGTTCCTCCGGTCGAGACGGCCAAAAACCGGAGCAAATATTCGGTGGCCGCATCGACGCCGCTTGAAGCGACCGGTATGATGCGAATGCCTTCCTCCGCCGCCCGGCGCGTCAGCCGGTGAATTTCCCGCGCCGCTTCCTCGCGGGGCGGGGCGTCGAGCACGAGGAAGAGCAGCCGCGCTCTCGCCTCTTCGCTCCATTCATGCTCCTCGATCGCCTCCCGCAGCGCCTCTTCGACCGCTTCCGGATAGTCGCCGCCGCCGGAAGCCTCCTGCTTCGCGATTTGTCTTACCGCCCGATCCACATCCCGCGTGAACGGAAACGAACGTACGACATAATCGTCATGCACATCGCGGTAGAAGTTCGGACTGAGCCGAATGTCCAACTGCCGGCCGTTGTCCCGGGCCACTCTGGCTATGACATCCTTCAACTCTTCCTCCAGATACTGCAGCTCGTCGGACATGGAGCCGGTCGTATCGATCGCGAACAAAATATCGACGGTATCGGAAGGCCTGGGCGCATCGCTTATATCGACGACAAGCGGCTCGTTCCGCGAAAAGCCGGTCTCGCCGACCCGTTTGACGGCTTGGCCGGCACGCACCTCGATGCCGTATCCGTTCGGCGCTTCGGCGCGTTGGTCGTCCTCATCGAACAATACCGGAAACAGATAAGCCATCCCGTTTATGTCGGTGCGGGCCGTCCATAACGGCTGTTTCCCCGATATTGCCGTCACCTCGGCGTCGGCTACCGGCCTTTCGCCATCCATCACCTGCACGGCGATACGGTCAAATCCGAAAAACAGCCAATTTTTCCGGTAGCGGTCCGCATCCCTGCCGTTCAGCTGATCCGTCCATCCTTCCCAATCGTCCAGATCGCTCCACTCTCCAGCGGTCAATTGGCCGGCCTGGGGTTGCGGTCCGCCGCCTCTCTTATCATGATGGCGGTTCCGCTCCCCTTCCGGCGATACGGACTCCGATACGCCCGTCCGATCTTCCGCTTTCGCAGCCGAGCCTGGCGAATGCAGGCCGGCGTCCGCACCCTGCGCCGAAGCGGCCGATTCGGTCTCGGCGGAACCGGCGTTCCGCGCAGCATCGCTCGCCTCGCCGTCATGGCGTTCGCCTGTCGCGCAGCCCGCGGCAAGCAGACAAACGATGGCAAACCGGATCACAGCTGCGACGACAGCCCCGGGTACTCTACGCGTCCGTTCTTTTTTTCTTTCTTTTTCACCGTCCATTCCGATCTTCCCCCTATGCACGTTTCGCATATTGACGGCTAAAAACCGGAAATTGTTGCAGACGGAAACGTAATCCTTTACCATATGTATCAAACGTATGTTCGAAGGAAAAGCGGCTCATCCCATCTTCGCGAACGGTCGGGAAGACGGGAACGAACCGCTTGAACGATGCAAATATTTTCAGGCAGCTAACCGGGAGGCAGCAGTATGGACGAGTATGAATTGACAGCAATCGAAGTGACGAGAGAAAACGTAACGACGCCGCTATCGTTCAGGGAGGGCCGCATCGTTGTCGTGACCGATCTGGGCACCCGGTTCTGGTACGCGGATATCGAAGGCATCGAGCCGAAGGAGCTGCTCGAAGCGCTCGCCGCAAGCGATAATATCCGGATTGCGCTGAGCGCGGTGACGACGGATGGACGGGTTCTGCGAGGCATCGGCTTCATGCATCCGAACGTAACGCGCGGTTCGGCGGCCGTACGCGGGGACGGTGAATTGGAAGGAATCGGGTAGCGGCAACCGGTTTACCCGGCCGGATCACCGAATATCGTCGACTCGATCAGCGCTTTGATTTCAAGCCGCTGAATATGTTCCAGAATCGGGCGCAGCGAACGGTCCGCCCTTCCGCTTTCCAGAAGCTCGACCAGATCGACGAACCAGTAAGGGTTCCATTCGCTTTCTGCCGCCAGCTTCATTAATCCCGCCCGACCTTCGCTCTCCTGCATATCGAACAGTCCGGCTTCCGTCTTCAGCCAGGCGGACACTTCGCGGATCAGCCGAATCATCGCCGGGTGGCGTCCCGTTTGCCTGAACCAGTATTTGGCGTTCGGGTAGTCGCCCTCCATCCGATGCATAATGCCGTGCCAGTAACTTCCGGTTGGCGTATCGATGTTTTGCACCAGCTCGTGCGAGGCGAAGAGGTTGTCGTTCCACAAGTGGAGCCCCGCCTTTACGGTATCGAGCGTTTCCCTTCCGCCTCTCCCGATCGGCAAATCTTCTTCGGTCAGGCTCGAAATTCGCCGGTCCAACTCTTCGTCCCATACGTTGACGGGCGTAAGCGGCTGCGCGGGCGTGCGCAATTCGAGCGTCCTGACGATCGCTTGCAATTGGCTGGACATAGATTCGCACCTCCATTCTTATTCTTAATGGAAACATTGTAACAACGCTTTCACCGATGTGCAACCGGGCAAACGGATGGAAGCGGCAGTTCCCGAGACTCTTGACCGGTTCGAGATATCCGACCGGAGATCTATCCGCATCTTCATTTTCAGGGATAATTTACCGATATATACAATGATATGAAGCTTATGAAGCTCAAAAGTCCAGCGGTAATATG
>NZ_BOVJ01000251.1 GCF_018403665.1 Paenibacillus cisolokensis | reverse complement strand
GGCTGATCGTGCTTCATTCCGGGCATTTTCGAAAATTTTCAAAAGCTGATGGGCACCGGCTGCGACCTGAAATGGCGCGAGGCGAACGAGAAGGAGCGGATCTGGACGGTCAATCCGGCTCATCCGATCGCCGCGGGCTTGCCGGAATATTTCGAGCTGCCGCGGGAAGAAATGTACGGCGAGCATTTCGACATTCCGGCGCCGGACGAGCTTGTCTTCATCAGCTGGTTCGAGGGCGGCGAAGTGTTCCGCTCCGGTTGCACGTTCTATCGCGGCCAGGGCAAAATCTTCTACTTCCGGCCGGGACATGAAACGTTCCCGACCTATTACGACGCGAACGTGCTGCGGGTAATCAGCAACGCCGTCCGCTGGGCGGCTCCTTCGGGGGCGGCGAAGCCGGTTCGCGGCCATCACCAGCCGCTCGAGGAGATTAAGGCGAAAGCATAAAGACTTGGGCCGACAGGGGGCCGGCGCCGCAAACGGTGCCGGCCCCCTCGGGCGCATAATCGCCCCTGCGACCGAAGGACGGCGGAAAAATGGGGAGACAGGGTTGTTGAACGAATGGTAAAAAAGGATTCGCTAATCAGAGGAACGATCATACTGGCCGCCGCCGCGCTGACCGCCCGCTTCCTCGGCGTCTTCCAGCGAGTGCCGCTGGACTACATGATGGGCGATGCGGGCAACAGCTACTTTAGCGTGGCAAACAGCGTCTATCTGTGGCTCTTGACGATTGCGACGGCCGGCATTCCGAGCGCCGTCAGCAAGATGGTGTCCGAGCGGTACGCGCTCGGCCGGCCGGACGAGGCGCAGCGCATTTACCGGGCGGCGCTGCTGTTCGGGGCGTCTGCAGGCATTCTGATGTCCACGCTGTTGTACGCATTTGCTCCGTTTTTCAGCGAAGTGATCGCCAAAGTTCCCGGGGCTGACGCGGCGGTGCGGGCGATCGCCCCGGCGCTCTTGCTGTTCCCGGTCATCGCGATGATGCGCGGTTATTTCCAGGGCCGTCAGATCATGTCGGCCGGCGGCATCTCGCAAATCATCGAGCAAGTGATGCGCGTGGTTGTCGGCGTCGGGCTGGCGCTCGTCGTGCTGAACCTCGGCTGGGGCGACCGCTGGGTGGCGGCGGCAGCGACGTTCGGCAGCGTCTTCGGCAGCATCGGCGCGTTTCTCGTCATGGTCTGGTATGCGCTGAAGCTCCGGCGCCAGGATGCGGCCGATCCGCCGCTCCGGCGTACGCGGCCCGGCGGCAAGCCGCTCAGGTTGTCTGCGATCTATCGGGAAATCTTCCGCATATCGGTGCCGGTCGTCGTCACGGCAATGACGGTGCAACTGCTGTATATGATCGATACGTCGCTGTTCATCCGGCTGACCGGCTCGTTCTATACGCCGGCCGAAGCCCAAAGCGCCCTGGGCTGGCTCGGCTTCCGGGCGCAGACGATCGCAGGCATCCCGCCGATTCTGGCGATCGCGCTCAGCCAGTCGATCATCCCGGTGCTGTCGGCCGCTTATTCGACCGGCCGGATGGCCGAAGTGCAGCGCCAGACGTCGCTCGTCATGCGGATCGTCGTCTTTACCGGCGTTCCGGCAGCCCTCGTGCTGACGGTTGCGGCGCATTCCGTTACCGGCCTGCTGTTCGACGGCCCGGGCGGCAGCGGTCTCGTCGCGGCGCTGACGGCCGGGACGATCTTCCAGATTACGATGATGACGACCAACTCGATTCTGTTCGGCATGAGCAAGCCGTATCATCCGATGGTCTACACGTTTGTCGGCATCGCCGTTAAAATCATCGCCAGCCTTGCCCTTGCGCCGCTGCTGGGCGCTTACGGCCTCGTACTGGCGTCGACGCTTTGCTTCCTGACGATTACGTATTTGAATTTGCGCATGATCCGCCGCGAAGTGGAACTGAAGGTGCTCGGCAGCCGCTGGGGCGCCTACCTGGCGACGATCGCCGTCTCCGCGCTTGCCGGATGGGGAATGGACGATCTGGTGCGTAGCCTGCTCGTCTCCTGGCCGGACAAGCTGGCTTTCTTCGCCGGCTGCGCCGCAACCGGCGTGACGGTCGGGGGGCTTTATCTGGTGCTGCTCATCCGGCTTGGAGTTGTCACGGCTGGCGAGATCGGCGGCTTCCCGGGACCGCTGCGCAAGCTGTTCTCGGCGCTGATCCGGCGAATCGGGCCGAAAGAGCAGCGCCGTCGATTAGGCAATTAGTCCCAAATTTTTGTTCCATATTTATCCTCTCCATGGTAGAATAAGCATGGTCTTATTTCACCGGGAGAGGAGTTTTTTATGGGAAAATCTAAAGGATTGCGGCGTGTCGGTTTTGTGCTGCTGGCGCTGGCGTTGTTCGTAGCCGCCGGCTGCCAGGCGGTCGGAGGCCTCGATTTTAACGAGACGATCAAACGTTCATTGAAGGTAACCTCGGCGGAAGGGAAGCAAACCGTCGAGTTTCGGATGCTGCTTGACGAAGAGGAATTGGCCGGGCAAGACCCCGAGGACGTCCGGTTAATCCGACTGCTGTCCGACATCCGGCTGGAGATGGACAGCTTCAGGATGGAGAACGAGAATCGGTTGTCGGCGCAAGGCTCGTTGTCGTTCGGAGACCGGCGCGTCGGATATTCGTTATATCTTGACGATGAACGGCTGACCGTCGAGCTCGAAGGGGCCAAAAAGCCGTTCGTGCTCGATCTTTCGTCCCTGGAAGAGGACGTTGACGGCACGGCAGCCGATCAGGAAACGATGACCGAGCTGGCGCATCGGCTGATCGATGAGGCAAGCGGCTACTTGGTCGGCAATCTTCCGAATCCCGAGCGGCTGACGGTCGCTCCCGCGACGGAAACGATCGGCGGTGAACAGCTGTCATTGCTGCGCGCCGAGATGGAGATGAACGTACAGGAGCTGTGGCCGTGGTTGATGAAGTACTTCGACGCGCTCATTGCAGACAAGGAAGGGCTGCGCGACATGCTGCTGAGCGTCGTCGGGGCGATGCGGGATTATCCGGAGCTGTGGGGCGGCGAAAATCCGTTCGAAAGCGACGGATTGAGCGACGAAGAAGCGGCGGAGCAAGCGGCCGACGAACTGATGGCCGTGTTGAAGTCGCTGCGCGACGAGTTGAATGCGGCGAAGGAAGAAGGAATGTTTCCGCTGGAGATGTTTAGCGACGAGACGTATCTGAAAGCCGTCCTGTATGTCGACAGCAAGCTCGATATCCGCAAATCGGAGGTAGAGGCGAAAATCGCCCCGAATCTCGAAGATACGGGCGGCGTCAAGGCGATCGTCATCCGTTCCGTGTCGGAGATGTGGAACATTGGCGGCAGCGCGAAGGCCGATGCGCCGGATTTGGCCGGCGGTTCGCTGGACGCCATGAAATTGGCGGACATGCAGCCGTATCAGCTGCTGCGCCAGTTCGACGAAGGCTCGACCCTGTACGGCCTGCTGAAAAACGATTTTCATATCGGCCGTCAGAGCGTGATGTTTTCCCGTTCGACGACAATCCGCCGATCGCGCTGCCTTCCGGCGTGACGCTCGTGCCGTTGCGCGAAACGGCCAGACAGTTCGGAGCGACCGTAACGTACAAAAACAAGACCGTTACGGTAAGCGATGAGGCGACCGGCACGACGATCGCGATCAAGCCTGGGAGCAATCTGGTGAAGATAAACGGGAAGACCGTGAAATGGGCGGTGCCGGCAACGGCGGTCCAAGGCGCCATCTACGTTCCGGCGAGAGATCTTGCCAAAGCGCTTGGAGGTACGGTAAAATGGGAATCCTTATATGGTGATGAAAAGCTTCTCGTTCTGGAGCGGGAAGTATAACCGTACTGGAGGGATGACGATGCGCCGTATTCATACGGAAGAGGCATTCCGCGAAGCGATTGCCGGCGAAGGGGTGACGGTTGCCGTATTCAAGGCGACCTGGTGCAAGGATTGCCATTTTATCGAGCCGTTTATGCCGGAAGTGGAAGCGAAATATGAAGGGAAAATCGAATTTGTCGAAATTGACCGCGACGAACTGCCCGATCTGTGTTCGGAGCTGAACATTCTGGGCATCCCGAGCTTTATTGCTTACCGGGACGGCAAGGAGCTGGTCCGTTTCGTCAGCAAGCTGCGCAAAACGCGCGAGGAGATCGAAGAATTCCTCGATCGGGCGCTGCAGGTTGCCGAAGCGTTGCCGCGTTCCTGAAATCAGGACCCGGAAGCGCACGAGTTGACCGCAGGAACCGCAGGAAGCGGCTAACAGGCCGCTCCTGGCGGTTCTTGTTCACATTAAAGAAAGTATCAAACTCACTTCCTATTTGCTGTCTAACCGTCCGCGCTTTCCGTCAAATCGTCTCCCGTCCGTTGGCCCGGATGATGTACAATAGTTTG
>NZ_BOVJ01000250.1 GCF_018403665.1 Paenibacillus cisolokensis | reverse complement strand
CATATGGGGAGCATATCAAGCCGTTGGCGGCGGACGCCCTTTTTGCTGGCAGCACGGTTATTTTTCGCGGCGAGCCATTGCGCGAGGCGCTCGATATCTTCCGGCGCAAGCCGGTCCTTGAACGCAGGCATCAGCCCTTTGCCGTTCTCGATTTGCGCGTAGATCTCCGCTTCGCTCATCCGCGATCCCACCTTGCGGAGATCGGTCTTTTCGCCCATCCGGCCATTGAGGCCGCTGGCATGGCAGGACATGCAGTTGTCTTTGTATAAGGCGTTGACTTCAGGCGAACCGTCCAGCGCGGACTTGCCGTTGTTTGCGCTGCCGCATCCGGAGGCCAGCAGTACTGTCCAAGCTATGGCCGCTCCCGCGATGAAGCGGACGAATACGCCGTTATGTTGAGCCACATCGGTTCCCTCCGTATCCCGTATGATCACCTACAGTATAGAAGGTTCCGGCACACCGGGCAAGTCAGGCTGCTTTTGCCGGAGTATTCGCGGGAGTGCCGTGAGAATGCCGCGAGAATGCCACGGGAATACCGCGGCTCCTTCTTGTCCTGTATAATAGGAAAGAGCGCTTGACCCGCGACGCATTGAACCAACTATGAAAGATTCGAAGAACGGCACCGGTACTCGCCCAAGCCGCTATCGCCAAATGCCTGGGAGGGAGGGGAGAGCCTCATGACAGCGGAAGACGCAAAGTCGTTTTTTAGCCGCGAGCTGCTGCTCTGGTATCGCGCCTCGAAGCGCGATTTGCCCTGGAGACGCAGCCGCGATCCTTATCGCATATGGGTATCCGAAGTGATGCTGCAGCAAACCCGGGTGGAAACGGTGATTCCGTATTACGAACGGTTTATGGAACGGTTTCCGACAGCGGTCGCGCTGGCGGAAGCGCCCGAGGAAGAAGTGCTGAAGCTGTGGGAGGGGCTCGGCTACTATTCCCGGGCCCGCAATTTGCAGGCGGGAGCCCGGGAGGTTGCCGAGCTGTACGGCGGCGCCGTGCCGGACGACAAGGAAGCCGTTGCAAGGTTGAAAGGCGTAGGTCCTTATACGGCGGGCGCCATTATGAGCATCGCCTTCAATCGTCCGGAGCCGGCGGTCGACGGCAACGTCATGCGGGTGCTGTCCCGCTATTTCTGTCTGGAAGACGATATCGCCAAGCCGTCGACGAGAAAGAAGATCGAGCGCTTGGCCGTATCGCTTATCCCGGAAGGCGCGGCCAGCGATTTCAATCAAGGGCTGATGGAGCTCGGCGCTCTAGTCTGTACGCCAAAATCGCCGGGCTGCCTCACATGTCCGGTCATGGCGCAGTGCGCGGGACGGCTTGCCGGCAAGGAACGGGAGCTGCCGGTCAAGACGAAGGCGAAGCCGCCCCGTCCCGAGCTGCGGTTGGCCGCGCTGATCGTCGGCACCGGCCCGCGCGCCGGGCAGGTGCTCGTGCGTCGCCGCCCCGATCGCGGCCTGCTCGCCCGGATGTGGGAGCTTCCGCATATCGAGCTGGCGAAAGGCTCGAGCGAGACCGCGCTGTTTGGCGGCAATGACGACGCCGTGCACCGGCAGCTGGCCCGACGTCTCGCGGCGGAACTGATGCGGGAGACGGGGCTGCCGGTCCGGCCGTTAGGCTGGCGCGAGGATGCGGAGCATGTGTTCAGCCACATTCATTGGCATATGCGCGTCTACACAGCCGAATTGGACAGCTCTGGCGCTTTCCGTTTCGAGGGAGACGATCGTACCTGGATTGCCGCGGAAGCTGCCGGTGTTTATGACGCGGGCTTTTTCTGCGAGGACGAACAAGCGGCGCCGCTGCTGGCGGCGGCGGCCGGCGATCTGCCTCCCGGCTACCGCTGGATCGGACCGGAGGACATGGGTGAATTGGCATTTCCGAACTTGTTCTTGCGTATTCTAAATGCATACTGGCAGCAAGAAGGGAACGCTGACGCGATGGACGATGAGATGACGAACGGGGGAATGATCGGATGAGCCCAATGTTGAAACTGCTACTGACCGAGAAAATTGTGGCGATTTTGCGGGGAATCGAGGACCGGCATGCCGATCGGACGGCAGAAGCGCTGCTTGCCGGCGGCATCCGGTTGCTCGAAGTGACGATGAATACCGATGGCGCGGCGGCGATCATCGAGCGTTGGAGAAGCAAGTACGGCGGTCAGGCGGCAATCGGCGCCGGAACGGTGCTCGATATGGATATGGCGCGGGAAGCCGTGGCGGCCGGCGCGCAATTTCTGATCTCGCCCAATCTGGACGAAGCGGTCGTCGCATACGGCGCGGCGCAGGGCGTCTCCGTATGGCCCGGCGTCATGACGCCGACGGAAATTGTCCGCGCCTGGAAGTCGGGCGCCGAAGCGGTCAAAATTTTCCCGGTGGCCTCGCTTGGCTATAAATATTTGGCCGAGCTTCGGGGGCCGTTGAACGACATTCCGATGATGGCGACGGGAGGCGTCGACTTACATAATATTGCCGATTATTTCCGTGCCGGGGCGAACGCCGTCGGAATGGGCAGCAAGCTGGTCAATCTCGAATGGGTGCGCGACGGAAGGTTCGATCTGATCGAGGAGAGGGCTCGCGGATTCGTCGAGGCGGTAGCCGAATTATAGTGCGGATTTCAAAGGCCGCGCAATGCGATGCGATCGCTTGCGCGGCCTTTGAAGTTCGTGAAAAAAAACAAAGGACCTGCGGCGCTGAAGCCGCAGGCTGCAAGAGAGAATATATGATAAAGGGGGGTCATGTCCCTTATTATAGAAGAGCAAGATGAAACGAAGATGAAGGAAACATTACAGTTCGGTTACAAAGGTGAATGATTCGCGTTTTCCAACATCGGGTTGAAAGCGACGTTAGCCCGCTGCTGCCTGCCGGATGACAGCCGGGATGCGGCTGGCGAGGAGCGCACATGAGATTCCCAGGCCGGACATATATATGGAAGCGAGTGGAAGCCTGGGTGCCGTTTGTGGTACATTAATGGGAAAACAATGGGAAATCGAATGCCGTCAGGAGGATCTCATGCGCAAACCGTATTGGATACTGTTTATGGCGGCCGCGCTGCTCGTCTTCGGCTTCGGACGGTATGACGGCTGGCGGGACGCTTTGGCGGCCGCGGGCATGCCGGAAGCGGATGCCGCCGCGGCGCCGCTGACGCCGGAGCGGCTGGAAGCGGAACTGGCCGCCAGGCTGCCGGAGCGGCCGGACGAATTGAAGCTGTCGTACGCGGGCGATCCGAAGCAGCTGTCAGCCCGGCTGCCGCAGCTCATTCGCGGCGCGCTGGACGGTCATGACGATATCGCGTACATTCTGGATAAGTTCTACTACACGATTCGAACCCGCGACGGGGTATCGGTTATCGATATCAGTTTGAAATATCGCGAAACCAAGGCGCAATCCGCAGAGGTCGAACGTCAGGCGGCTGCCGCGCTGCAGTCGCTTATCGCGCCGCAGATGAACGATCACGAGAAGGTGAAGGCGATCCACGACTGGATCGTCCGGCGGCTCGCCTATGACGAGTCGTTGCGTCATTATACCGCGTACGAGGCGCTCGACAGCGGTCTTGCCGTCTGCCAGGGGTATGCCCTGCTCGCTTACAAAATGCTGACGATGGCGGGGATCGAAGCGAAAATCGCGGAAGGCGCCGTCGATACCGGCGAACATGTCTGGAACATGGTTCGGCTGGACGGCCGCTGGTACCATCTCGACGTGACATGGGACGATCCGTTGCCGGACCGGGGCGATGCGGTCAGCTACCGGTATTACCTGCTGACGGACGCGGAGATGCGGCGCGACCATCGATGGGAGCGGAGCTATCCGGAGGCGCCGGCGGAGTACCGCGAAGCGCTGGCCGACCTGGCCGCGCAAGGCGGAGAAGCCGGCGAACGGTTCGCGGCGCTGGAGCGGGAAATCGGGCTCATCTGGCTTAAGCCGGAGCATACGGCCTCCTCTGCCGCCGAGCTGCGCGACCGGATCGCCGCGGCGATGCGCGAGGGCGGCGAGTCGCTGCGTATCCGGTATACGGACGGCGGCGCCGCCACGCGGGATTTGAAGGCGGCGTTCGCCGGGTTGGACGGCTACCGCTCGTACCGGGCGAAATTCGAGCCTTACCGCAGCGACGGTTCGGTGCTGGTCGATATTAGCTGGGAGCTGCAATGAAGTTTTGTTTCCCTATGAACCCCCCCC
>NZ_BOVJ01000249.1 GCF_018403665.1 Paenibacillus cisolokensis | reverse complement strand
TTGATGCAACGCTAGTGAAAACCACTATCTTCTCTGTACCAAACTTTTAGTAATTCTTCACGGTTACGTCCATTAAGCAATAGTTGTTTAATGGCATACTTAATCCTTGTCCAGCCACCGCCACCTCTTTCACGATCCAGATCTAATAAAGTAATGTGTGGAATATCCAACTCATTAAGCAATTTCCACATGTGATTAACATGTCTTCCTCCAAGCGGCACAATCGATATTCCAAAATCATCGGGATCAATCCCGTTAACTTTTAATATTCTGGGGATTACGATTTCTTCAGAGTCTCCCTCACCCAAAATAACCAATCTAGAAAAATAAATTTCAGGATAGGCCCTTACAGCTTCTTTAATGTATGTATAGGCCTCAGATGTCTTACTAGGCAAGATTATTTTATTCACAATTGTTATAAACCTAGCTTGATCAATTCTCAAATGTAATAGATTTTCTGGATTTATCCGTTTAATAATTGAAGCACTATGTGAAGTTAAAACCACTTGAGCATTCGGTTTGTTAGAAATATTCCTCAAGTTTTCCATAACTCTGCCCAATAGATGTGGTGAAATATGATTTTCCGGTTCTTCTACGGCAAGAATGGTAAGAGAAGCATTTGATTTTCCAGTAAGCTTCACTTCTGCTTCAAGTAATGATGAAACCAAGGAAAGGTAGAACAATGATCTGAGGCCATCCCCAAGCATTTCAACACCATACTCACCTAGATCATGAGTTGGAGAAAACGATACTTCTATCTTTCGTAGTAATGAAGAAAGTGTTGAACTATTAAACTGCAATTTGGCTTCTTGATAACGTGCATCCTTGTGATACTTTTTCCATTCCTCAGCAATAATGTTTCTTATCTGAGCAACCCCATTAATTCCATCGAAAAGTTCGTTCACAGGTTCCATTCTGGTTTTTATGATGTCATCAATATCATCTGGCCATGAGATATTATTTAAAATTCTCCAAAGTATCGTTCCCGAAGCATTTCGCAATTGACCTGATGGTTCTCTTACTGCGGGTACGTATATGACTTGAATTGCTGAACGTTGGTGAGGGGAAACAGGAATTAAATCCTCATCTGTTTCATCAATACCTTCTGCAACAGTTACAAAGTATAATTTCTGATCGATATCGCCTTCGGGAGTATTATCCGCCGTCCATTTAGCAACTAATCTTACACGCAAATAGGGGGGTTCACCAGTTGCATTGATCACGAGTTGATTAAAAATGGAGGAATGTTTGTCCTACTCAAAGTGTCTTGGGACTCTTCCAGTAATTCAGGAAAATCAATTCGTGCTTCAATTGACAAATTCAGTTCTTTTATTGACTCTACTTTAGATTGTTTGGGGATGTGAAAATCTGACTTTTCTAATGAACGCTCATGTGAAGATACTCCGAAAAGTTTAACCAGACTGTGAATTAATGCTGTCTTACCCGATGAGTTTTCCCCTACGAAACCAGATAGGTTATTTAAAGTTATTGTTGTCCCTTCATCATCGAAGCTTCTGAAATTCTTTAAATATAGCTTTGATATCAGCATAATCTTTAACTCCTTACAACACGTAGTCATTAGTAATAGCAACTTATAATCAAGAAACTTTTTTAGCTCTAAAATCATTGGAAATATACACAATTTCTACAATTCCCTATTTAATCCCTGCTGAAAAATGCGGATAAGAACGAGAAAACACCAATCAACCGAATATTATGCGTTAAATCTGCATTTATACCTAATCTCCTTTCAAGCCTTGAACATGACACGTGTCATATTTAACTCTTTACAGGTGTGAATGTTCCCTCTCTCTTATCGTAGCTACAATAAAATTACGCTAATTCAAAGAGAAAGAGTGAAGGATATGGAACAACGTGGAGAAAGAATCCGCCTGCTGGACATCCTGCGAGGGTTTGCCATTCTGGGAACCTTGGGGACGAACATCTGGATATTCGCACATTTGGGAGATCTGGCTTATCTGACAACGTTCGATCATTCGGGTTGGTGGGGAGCCGACGATCTGATCCGGATGATCGTGTTATTCCTTGTGAACGGCAAGCTGCTGGGCTTGTTGACGATCATGTTTGGAGTGGGACTGGAACTGAAATATCGGCAGGCGATGCGCAAAGGGAAAGCCTGGCCGGGAGTCTACCTCTGGGTATCCTTGTTATTATTCATGGAAGGCTTGCTTCATTTCATCCTGGTGATAGAGTATGACATCTTGATGAGCTACGGCTTGACGGCCATGATTGCAGCCTTCATCGTCAAAGGCGGCGACC
>NZ_BOVJ01000248.1 GCF_018403665.1 Paenibacillus cisolokensis | reverse complement strand
GAACCTCAGGCGGAATGCTCCGATTTCGGCGTTTCGCCGTTCATGCGCTTGCCAAGTCTTCTGTTTCGGCTTTTGCCGGACAACCGGCGATCAACGTTTTTTTTTATCCCGTACAAGGCATACAGCAGCAGCGGGATCAAAATAATTTTGGACAGATGCTGCGGCAGCAAAATGCCGAGTACGACGGCGACGGCAACGACAATCGGAATGACCCAGATCGCTCCGCGCGGAATGCCGACTTTCTTGAAATTCGGATATTTGATCCGGCTGACCATCAAATAGGACAGCAGCAGCGTGCTGCCCATCATCGCCGCTACCGGAATGTCTTTCGCGAATAGAGCCAGCGTGGCGAGAACGCCGCCTGCGGCGGGAATCGGCAAGCCGACAAAATAACCGGGGACGCCGGCTATAACATTAAAGCGGGCCAGCCTGAGCGCCCCGCAAATCGGGAAGATTGCGGTTATAATCCAGGCCGCCGCTTCGTTGACACCCTGAAACGCCACCACGTACATAATAAATGCCGGAGCGACACCGAAGGAAATGACGTCCGACAAGGAGTCCAGTTCTTTGCCGAAATCGCTTTGGGCGTTTAGCGCCCGGGCAACGCGGCCATCGACGCCGTCGAGCAGCATGGCGATAATCACCATCATGGCGGCATAATCCGGCTTTTCGTTAAATACAAGTATTATCGCGATGATCCCCAAAAAAAGATTCCCTATCGTAAAAAGACTCGGTATCGACTTCGTGATCATCCGTTCACCTCATTTTCTACTCGAGGTATCCGAATTGCGCATTCGCGCAGACGGACCACGGCATGCAGTTATGCGGTCTGACCTCGACTTCTCCGCATTCTTCCTATTTTACCGGACTTAAATCTGTCTGTCAATAAACATTTGTTCCTGAATCCGTTTAAGCCCTTCCTTGATCGCTCTTGCCCGGGCTTCCCCGATGCCGTCCACCTCGTCCAGCTCCTCGCTGCTTGCCGTCACGATGTTGGACAAATGACCGAAACGTTCCACCAGATTATGCATCACGACGAGCGGCAGGCGCGGGATTTTGTTCAGCAGACGGTAACCGCGCGGCGATACCGCTTCGTCGGCCATCGCCCCGGGGTTGGCGTATCCGATAAGCCGGATAATATGCGGCGCGTCGAGCAATTCTTCCGAACCGAGCTTTTTGAGCCCGTTTTTAATTTCCCTGAGCCGTTCGTCCGAGTTGTCTTTGGCGTAGTCTTTCAACAAAAACCAGGCATCCTCTTCCACACCGCCAACAAGCTCATCCATCTGCATGCTGATAAGCCGGCCTTCGGTGCCGAGCTCGTTGATATAGCGTTTGATTTCCATCTTGATGCGAAGCACCATTTCCACGCGCTGAATGACATGCGCGACTTCCTGAAGTGTGACCAGCTCCTCAAATTCGAGAGCCGACAAGTTGGTGAATGCCTGATTGAGCACCGCCTTGTATTTCTCAAGCGTCTGTATCGCCTGATTCGCTTTCGTCAGAATGACGCCAATTTCTTTCAGGGCATATCGCAAGTTGCCCTGATACAGCGTAATGACGTTGCGCCGCTGCGAAATCGATACGACGAGCTTGCCGGTCTGCTTGGCGACCCGCTCCGCCGTCCGGTGACGGATTCCCGTCTCCGACGACGGAATCGAGCTGTTCGGGATCAACTGCGTGTTGGCGTACAGAATACGGCGCAAATCCTCGCTCAAGATGATGGCTCCGTCCATCTTGGCAAGCTCATATAAATAATTGGGCGTAAAATCGCAATTGATCGAAAATCCGCCGTCAACCACTTCCATCACTTCAGGACTATATCCGACAACGATCAATGCCCCGGTTTTGGCCCGGAGTACGTTTTCCAGTCCTTCGCGAAAAGCGGTGCCCGGCGCGACAAGCTGCAGCAATTGATTCATAATTTCCTGTTGATTCTGCTCTTTCATCATTTGCCCCCTATTCGAGCGCTGCGCTGAGCGCCTCCGCCACCGTTCCGACACCGATGATCTCGATGCCCGGCGGAGGATTCCACCCTTTCAAACTGTTTTCGGGCATAATGACCCGTTTGAAGCCTAGTTTATGAGCCTCCCTTACCCGCTGCTCGCTGCGCGAGACAGCGCGCACCTCCCCCGTAAGTCCGATCTCGCCGAATATGACGTCATAGGGGCGAGTGGGGACATCGCGGAAGCTCGACGCCAGACTGACCGCCGCTGCCAGATCGACCGCAGGCTCATCCAGCCTTACGCCGCCCGCTACGTTCAGGTACGCATCCTGCGTCTGCAGGAACATGCCGTTCCGCTTCTCGAGCACGGCGATAATAAGCGCCATCCGATGGTGGTCGATGCCCGTCGACATGCGGCGGGGCGAAGGAAAATGGGTCGGCGCCACGAGCGCCTGCAGCTCGACCAGCACGGGACGCGTTCCCTCCATGCTGGCAACGACCGTCGAGCCCGCTACGCCAAGCGGCCTTTCGGACAGAAACAATTCGGACGGATTGCTGACTTCCGAAAGTCCTGTCTCGCCCATTTCGAATATGCCGATTTCGTTCGTCGAACCGAACCGGTTTTTGACCGCCCGCAAAAGACGGTACGAATGGTGCCGCTCGCCCTCAAAGTAGAGCACGCAATCGACCATATGCTCCAACAGCCGGGGACCGGCGATCGCCCCTTCTTTCGTCACATGGCCGACAAGCACCGTGGCGATGCCCTGGCCTTTGGCCACCCGCATAAAATGGGCGGTGCACTCCCGCACCTGGGCGACGCTTCCCGGCGCCGACGGCACGTTCGGATCGAAGACCGTCTGAATCGAATCGATGACGAGAAAGTCCGGTTTGACCGAATCGATCGCTTCGTGAATCCGCTCGACGTTCGTCTCGCACAACACCAACAGCGATGCCGAAAGGGCGCCGAGCCGGTCGGCCCGCAGCTTCGTTTGCCGGACCGATTCCTCGCCGGAAATATAAAGCACGGTCAGCTTCTTGGAAGCAAGCGCGTTCGACGTTTGCAACAATAGCGTGGACTTGCCGATTCCGGGATCGCCGCCGACGAGAATGAGCGAACCCGGCACAATGCCGCCGCCGAGAACGCGGTTTAATTCCCGCATGCCCGTCTCGACTCTCGGCTCTTCTCCGCTATCTATATCTATGATGGAACGCGGCTTTTCTTTCGCCTGAAAAAGCGCGGCGGCGCCGGACGTTTTTATGACGGTTTCCTTTTCCTCCACCATCGTATTCCAGGAACCGCAGCCGGGACATTTGCCAAGCCATTTCGGCGATTCCATTCCGCATTCCGTGCATGCGAATTTTACTTTTATTTTAGCCATGAAAGTCTCCTTCTTGCGGAAACAGGTGTCAATCAAAGTTTACCATTTCCGTGCGCCGGTATAAACCCTATTTTCTTTATAAAAACGAAACAAACCGGCAGTCTCTGCCGGCTCAAATTTGGGGATCAGTCTTCCGCAACATAGAAAATTCGGCCAACGCGCCAGCAGAGCGGCAGCTTGTCGCTGCCGCTCTGCTGTTGACCTTATTTGTTCGCTGTCTCCGCGTTCGCCTGCTCGACTGTCAACTCTCCGTTTTTCTCGTCAATGATGAGCTTGTTTCCTTTGGAAATTTTGCCGGTCAGCAGATCTTCGGACAGCCGGTCTTCGATATGCTTCTGAATCGCGCGGCGCAGCGGACGGGCGCCATACTGCGGATCGAACCCTTCCTTGGCAAGGAAGTTGACCGCCGCGTCGGTCAGCTCGAAGTCGACGTCCTGCTCGCGCAGCCGTTTGCGCAGCTCGTCGGCCATCAGCGTCACGATTTGCTTGATATGCTCCTGCTCGAGCGAGTGGAAGACGATAATCTCGTCGATCCGGTTCAGGAACTCCGGCCGGAAGCTTTTCTTGAGCTCCGCCATCACTTTGTCTTTCATCTGCTCGAAATCGCGCTCCGCATTTTGCACTGCGGTAAAGCCGAGCGTCGAACTGCGCTTGATCTGTTCGGCCCCGACGTTGCTCGTCATAATGATGAGCGTGTTGCGGAAATCGACAAGCCGGCCTTTGGAGTCGGTCAAACGCCCATCCTCGAGCACTTGCAGCAAAATATTGAACACTTCCGGATGCGCCTTCTCGATCTCGTCGAGCAGCACGACCGAATACGGTTTACGCCGCACCTTCTCGGTCAGCTGGCCGCCTTCTTCGTACCCGACGTATCCCGGAGGCGCGCCGACCAGACGAGAAGTGGAATGCTTCTCCATATATTCGGACATATCGATCCGGATAACCGCATTTTCGTCGCCGAACATCGCTTCGGCGAGCGCCCGGGCCAGCTCCGTCTTGCCAACGCCCGTCGGTCCGAGGAAGATGAACGAGCCCATCGGGCGCTTCGGATCTTTCAGACCGGCACGCGCCCGGCGAATGGCGCGGGATACCGCCTTGACCGCTTCGTCCTGACCGATGACGCGGTTGTGGAGGATGCTCTCCATCTTGAGCAGCCGCTCGGTCTCCTCTTCCTTCAGCTTGACAACGGGGATTCCCGTCCAGCTGGCGACAACCTGCGCAATATCTTCAGGCGTCACTTCGGAATCGGTCCGGCCTTGTTTTTCTTTCCATTGATTTTTCGTAATCTCCAACTCTTCGCGAATTTTTTGCTCCGTGTCGCGAAGCGCCGCCGCTTTTTCGAACTCCTGGCTTTGGACAGCCGCATCCTTCTCTTTGCGGATATCTTCAAGCCGGTTTTCGAGCTGCTTCAAGTTCGGCGGCACCGTGTAGGTGTGCAGCCGCACTTTCGAGCTCGCTTCGTCGATCAAATCGATCGCCTTGTCGGGCAGGAAGCGGTCCGTAATATACCGGTCCGACAATTTGACCGCCTGCTCGATCGCCTCATCCGTAATTTTCACCCGATGGTGCGCCTCGTAACGGTCGCGAAGACCTTTCAAGATCTGGATCGCTTCTTCCGGCGAAGGCTGATCGACCATGATCGGCTGGAAGCGGCGTTCCAGCGCAGCGTCCTTCTCGATATATTTGCGGTATTCGTCGAGCGTCGTCGCCCCGATGCACTGCAATTCGCCGCGCGCCAGCGCCGGCTTCAAAATATTCGACGCATCGATCGCGCCTTCCGCCCCTCCGGCTCCGATCAGCGTATGCAGTTCGTCGATGAACAGAATAATGTTTCCGGCCTGACGAATTTCGTCCATAATTTTTTCAGACGATCTTCGAATTCGCCGCGGTATTTCGTTCCGGCCACGACCGAACCCATATCGAGCGTCATGACGCGCTTGTCGCGAAGCGTCTCCGGAATTTCGTTGGCGATAATTTTTGAGCGAGCCCTTCGGCAATGGCCGTCTTGCCGACGCCGGGCTCCCCGATCAGCACCGGATTGTTCTTCGTCCGGCGGCTCAGCACCTGAATGACTCGCTCAATCTCCTTGCTGCGGCCGATAACCGGATCGAGGTTGCCTTCGCGGGCAATAGCCGTCAAATCCCTCGCCAGACCGTCAAGCGTCGGCGTGCTGGCGTTCGTGGGCGAGCCGTGATTGCTGGACACCGCTTCGCTGCTGCCGAGCAGCTGCAGCACTTGCTGCCGCGCCTTGTTCAGGCTGATGCCGAGATTGTTCAGCACACGGGCGGCCACGCCTTCGCCTTCCCGGATAAGACCGAGCAGAATATGTTCGGTGCCGACATACGTATGTCCCAGCTTGCGCGCTTCGTCCATCGACAGTTCGATGACCTTCTTCGCGCGCGGCGTATAGGCGATGTTGGTCGGCTGCTCCTGTCCGCGGCCGATCAGCGATTCGACTTCATCCTGAATTTTCTCCAGTCCGAGTCCGAGCGCAATAAGCGCCTTGGCCGCGATTCCTTCGCCTTCTCTTACCAGTCCGAGCAAAATATGTTCGGTACCGATATTGTTATGACCGAGCCGTACCGCTTCTTCCTGTGCCAGGGCAAGCACCTTCTGCGCCCTTTCCGTCAATCTGCCAAACATCATATTCAAACACCTCCGTGTTCGGTTTTACTTCCCAGTTGCTTGCGTATAAGTTCGGCCCGCCGGATATCCCGCTGATCGGGACTCATCTTCTCATCAAACAGATATTGCAAATAACCCGGCTGGGTCATCACCATCATTTCGTTCAAAATTTGCGGCCGCACATTGCGGATCAAGCCGAGATCGATGCCGAGACGGACGTCGGAGAGACGCTGGGCCGCCTCCTTCGATTCCATAATCGCCGCATTGGCCAATATGCCGTACGAGCGCCGAACCCGGTCCTCGACCTGCATTCTCGATTCGGCCATAAGCCGTTCGCGGGCCGCTTTCTCATGCTCGATAATTTGGCGCGCCACGCTGTACAGATTGTCGAGAATTTCATTCTCCGACTGGCCGAGCGTAATCTGGTTCGAAATTTGAAACAGGTTGCCGAGCGCTTCGCTGCCTTCCCCATACAATCCGCGGACCGTCAGCCCTACCTGGGTAATCGCCGACAATATCCGGTTGATTTGCTGGGTCAGGACAAGCGCCGGAAGATGCATCATGACCGAAGCCCGGATGCCGGTGCCGACATTGGTCGGACAGCTTGTCAGATATCCTCGTTTCTCATCGAAAGCATACTCGACCTCTGCCTCGAAAATATCGTCGATGCGGCTTGCAAGCTCCCAGGCTTCCCGGATTTGAAAACCTGAATACAGACATTGGATGCGCAGATGATCCTCTTCGTTAATCATAATGCTAACCGCTTCATTATGCCCAAGGATAAGCGCCCCGTTGCGGGACTCATTCGCCAGATTCGGACTGATCAGATGCTTCTCGACCAATATTCTGCGTTCCAATTCGTTCAGATCGGACAGCACGAACGTGTCGAAACCGCCGATCTCTTTCAATTTTCCGGACTTGGCCACAGCCAGCAGTTTTTCCATCACTTCGCGGGAATGCTGGTTTGTCGCCAACATCGGAAACGGATAATGACGGATATTTCTCGCGATGCGGACCCGGCTGCTGATGACGATGTCGGCATCGGGACCGTCGACTTTCATCCACTCACTCAGCGCTTCGCGCGCAAAACGATGTCGGGCCAATCACGATCCCTCCTGCTTGTTACGACTCGGCAAATCTGCGCTCCAAGTCGCGTATTTTATCGCGCAGCTTGGCTGCATACTCAAATTCTTCGCGCTCGATCCGGCTTTGCAGCTCGCGCCGCAGCCGCTCGATTTCGCGTTTGGTCTGAATCCGGCTTCCCGACCGTTTCGGAATTTTCCCTACGTGTACCGTATTGCCGTGCACCCGCTTGAGCAACGGATCGAGCCGCTCCGAAAATTTCCGGTAGCATTCGCTGCAGCCGAATCGGCCGATTTTGCTGAATTGCGCATAAGTCAGTCCGCATTCGTCACAGCGCAGCGTCTGAAGCGAAGGTCCGATTCCGCTACCGCTGCTTGCCGGCTCGAAATCGAGCAACCCGGACAGCAGACTGTGAATCGAAAAGCCGCTTCCGACTCCCGGAATGCTTTCGCCCTTCTCGCGAGCGCAAGATTCACATATATGATACTCCGTTTTCTCGCCATTGACGATTTTCGTAAAATGAAGTGTAGCCGGCCTTTTGCCGCATTCCTGACAAATCATGCCGTCCCCCTCCTTTCGACGTAAGGCGCCGCCCGCTATTTGACAAGCAGCGATACGAGCATCGATTTCAAAATGCGTGCGCGGATCTCATCCCGCAGCGGCAACTTCAACAATATCGCTTCCCGCGAAACAGCCGCCTTCAACAGATTGGCTTCCCTTTTCGTTATAAGCTGCGCCTGCTCCAGCTGGTAAATAAGCCCCTCGGCAGCATTCTGGTCGATTCGTTCGCCGATCGTTTGGCTAATATAGCCTTGGATAGCCTTTAACGCCGGCAGCTCGACACGCTGAATGCGGATGTAGCCGCCTCCGCCCCGCTTGCTTTCCACCATATACCCTTTCTCCAAAGTGAAACGGGTGCTGATGACGTAATTGATCTGGGACGGAACGCATGAAAATTTATCGGCCAACTCGTTCCGCTGAATCTCGACAGCGCCGTTGGGACTCTCCTGCAGCAACTGCTTCAAATGCTGTTCGATGAGATCGGAAATGTTGCGCATATCACCAACCTCGCTTCAAATTCCATTGACTTTGACTTTCTTTGACTTTGATTTAATTATACTTATTTTTCTAAAAAAAGCAAGGGGGCGAGTGATACCGCTACAACTTTTTCATCACTAGCTTGATGCGCAAACGCAGGGTTTATACACAGAAAGTTGCAAAGGAGGCCCCATTAGGGCCTCCAGCCGTTTAAAAGAAATCTGTCATATAGGTCGTTCTAGCCGGAATGACGGACATCAGCGCTTCCGCCGTCTTTTCGGCCGCTCCCCCGATCCGGGATATTTTGACCATAGTGGCCGCATCCGCGTAACCGATCAGCATGGCGGTTAGCGTCTGGATATCGCAGCTGGCAACGGGTTTATCCGACGCAGCCGCTTCGGACAGCGCCTGGGCTCGAGCAGCGCCGCTCGGACCGACTTCAATATGCCAGACCGCTTCGTTCCAGGAAGCGTCGGCATCCGTGACCCGTATGTAGAGATCTGTTTTACGGTCCGTCTCTTTAAAAGGATACTGCTCGACAAACCGTTTCAGATCGACAATTCTGGCCATGAAGTAAGGCTCGATTTCCTGCTTGAAGCGCGGATTGGCCCATTCAAACGGCAGCGTATCGTCAATCGGAACGGTCAGGTACGCCCGGTCCACCATCGAATCGTGATTGGCGAAAAACGTCCAAAGCCCTTTTTTCGCTTCGTCGTCCAGCACAATGTATTCATGCACCGTCAATTCGCGCTGCCGGACCTGATAAAGCGCATAGCCCGACGGCTTGCCGTCGGCACGGAAATAAACGGCCGCATGCCCTTTTTCCGGGGAAACACCGACGTCTTCCACCAATGTTCGGTGCGGTTCAGCATGCCGTTATACCGTTTGGCGTAGGATTCATAGATGCCGTTGAGCAGGCCGATATCTTCATTGCGACGTTCGACGCGGCCGCCCGTTTCGGCTCGTGGCGGAAAGAACGACGTCTCGATCGTATACTTCTTCAGATCGAGCAGGTTCTCCCATCCGTATTTTCGGTAAAAGGAATGAGAAAACGGAGCCAAAAACGAAACGGTTTGCCCGGCCCGTTTCATTTCGCCCAAGCTGTGCCGGATTAACCGGGCAACCAGTCCTTGACGGCGCATTTCGGGCCAGCTGGAGACATTGGCAATTCCCCCCATGTCGAAAAGCTTGCCGTTAATATACGTTTGGAGCGGAAGCAACGTCAGTTGAGCCGCTAGACGATTATCCGCAAATATGCCGAAATACCGCTCCGGCACGAACCGGCTGCGTTCGGCTTCGATCGCTTCTTCGCTCATTTCAAATTGAAACGCATACATAGATAATTTCTTGCTGGCTTCATAATCGTCCGTTGTCAGCTGACGAATCTCCATAATCCATTCTCCTTCGCTCTATGGAATGATCTGGAATATAGCTATTATAGCATACGGAAGGAGAGGATGAACGCCCGTTCGTCTTGTTGCGAAGAAATCGAATGAGCACGCCGGACCGCATTCCCGTAAGTTCGTTTTTACGTTTGTGTTCCGATCCCGGAACCGTAATGGCTTTACTCGATCAATCTGGCCGTGACTACGGTTTGCCGCTGCTCATTATTGCTGACTTTGACGGAAATGACTTTCGTTGTGCGCTTGCCCTGCCGGTCGGTAATGGTGATCGTAATTGTATCTTCTTTCAGATGATCAGGGTAGTCGTCCAATTGGATATGTCCGATTCCCGAACCGTCATCGCCGGCTGCAAGCTCCGATTTCTTCCGTTCGCTCAAGTTACCGGATACTTGCCCTGCGCCTAGGAAACGGGAAAATGATCCTCCGCCGCCCACTTATACATATTCCAAGCCGTCCAGCGGTACCAGATCTTGTCATAGTCGCTAAACCCCTCGTCAAAAGTCATCGTCAGATTTTTATCGTAAAGAAGGCTGAAATCCGCCACCGAGATTTGGCGTTCTTCATCGAAATGCTGATAATATTCGACGTTCCAAAATTTTTCGTGCTGCGTTTTCGTCCAATCGACTGCGTAAATGTACTCGTTTTTTGTCGATATTTCGATTTTGGCGATGTTATCGCCGTCGATATAAAATTCCAGACCCGGCCTGGCATCGACGTTGCTGACAAATGTGCCGTAATCATCTGCACTTTTCCGATTATCGGACAACCGGAAGATGGCCCCGTCCTTTTCAATGACATGGATGGCATAAGCAGACGTTTCGCCGCCAAAAGGCACCACAGCCAATAATAACAGCGCCAGCCCCAGGCAAACCGCAGGTACGGCCATCCATGCTTGCCGCCTCCTCGGCGGCCGTTTCACATGCGCATTTGTCTGCATATGAGACAATATCTTTTCTCGCATCCGCGATTTTTGTGCTGCGTCCGGCGTCATCCTTTCAAAGATGTCCACCAATTGGTCTCTATTCATAAACGTCATCTCCTATTTCCAGTTTCAATCGCTTCCTGGCATTTCGAATCTTGGTCTTTACCGTGTTGAGATTCAGCTTAAGCATATTTGCGATTTCGGCCAACTTATATCCTTCGTAGTAGTGAAGGTACAAGATCAATCGGCTCGTCGAAGGCAGCTTTCGCAAATTCTCCTCTACATCACGGTGTTGAAGGATATCCGTGTCTGTTCCCATGATGGCGTGTACGTCCAAATCGACGACTTTTTTCTCCACCATTTGCGGTGCAAATCGCGGCATCGGTTTTGGGCGGCAGTGATTAGCCACGCTTTTTCATGTTCGGCGTCAACGAAAGACTTGCTGCTTTCCAAAAGCTTGATAAAGACGGTTTGCGTCACATCTTCCGCATCCTGCTTGTTGCCCGTCATTGAGAAGCATACCCGGTATACGGTATCGACGTGGCGGTTGTATATTTCCGCAATTTTGCTCTCCGCATGGTCTGACGACTTGATCTCGACAAAATCCTTGTTCGTGCTTAACAAGGATTTTTCATCGATCTCCCCCCTTTCTTCTCTAACACGTAACAAGTTGCCGAAAGGTTTTCCGGAACAAAAAAAGACTGCCGGGAATGGTTCCTGGCAGTCTCGCTTCTAACCCGTGTCCTGTTATTGTACTGCACAATGCTCCCCAGCCACGCGGCCGATAGCGTACCTGCAGGCTATATTCATGCTATGCTGACGTTTGGCAAGCGGCAAACAGCGTGAATAAACATGCAAGCTTCGATTAAAGTTTTCATTACTATTCACCATTAACGATCTAACGAATCTGACAATCGCTATTTGGCGAAAAATCGATGTTCCGGAATTGTAACGAATCTGAGCAACGCTATTTGCTTAAAAGTAGTCAAATTCAGGCGGAATATCGTAAATAAGGTGGCTCAGATTCGTTACATTCCAAAAAGCGGCTTATGGGCCAAAATAAAGCGTATGATATTCGTTAGAGTAACATTCCCCTGGGTTGGGGTTACGTTCACCTCTATTCCCTCACCACTTCGATCACGCGGCCACAATAGATTTCATCGAACAACAAAAAACCCACCGTTGAATGCAACGGTGGGTTCTTCG
>NZ_BOVJ01000247.1 GCF_018403665.1 Paenibacillus cisolokensis | reverse complement strand
GATTATTGCAAAACGCTCAAATATTTGACTGAAATAGCGGGGGTCCTGGTAGCCGACCTTGTCCGCCACCTCATAGTTTTTCAAATGCGTGCTTCTGAGCATTTCCTTCGCTTTGTCGATGCGGATGTCGGTCAAATGCTCGATAAACGTTTTGCCCGTGTTCATTTTGAACAGAAGGCTCAAGTACGCCGGCGTCATATACACATTCTTCGCGGCGCTATTCAATGTCGCGCAACGGCATTCCCGCTCCATATAGCTGATCGTCTTCTTGATAATGCTGCGATGGTTTGCCTTCCCGCTCTGCGCGACGCTGTCCCGCAGCCCGGCCAGGTAAGCGGCAACGTAACGCTTCAACTCCTGCAGCGTTTCCAGCTTGATGAGCGTCATGATGTCAAACCGCTTGTAAGCGCTCCCGTTTCCGGCATCGGACAGCGCCTTCTTCTCCATGCCGATCAGCAGTCTGACAGTCAATTCATAGACATGCTGGATATCGAGCGGGCCGTTCCGCAGCACGAACCGGTAAAATTCGTCCACGGCTTCCCGGATCTCCTCTGCGCTTGCGGCCGCTTTCACCGCTTCGTACAGCCGCTTCTCTTCGCCGGCGGGATACTCCTGCAACGGCTGGTACCGGTCGGCTTCGCTGAAATGGATGATCTGGCCGGTTCCCCGGTAAAATTTGTTCCGCAACGCCAGCGCCGCTTGCCGGTACGAGACATGCACCTCCGACAAACGGCGGCACGGCTTGCCGACGCCGATATTGACCGGGACGCTTTGCAGCGTCAATCTTTTCCGGATCGACTCCACCGCATCCTGCGCCAGCCACGAGAACAGCAAGCCGATCCGTCCTTCCTCGTCCAGAAAGACGACGCTTCCGTCCCCTGCGCACTGCTGCAGATCGTCGCGCATCCGCTCGACGCGGGCCGTTCTGCCGGACCCGCCCTCGGCAGCGGCGGCCGTCTCCACCAGCGCCACTGCCGGGAAGGTGAAATACGGATTCAGGTTCAGAACGGACAAGCTTTCCTTCACATTCCGCTTCGCGCCGCCGCGATCGGACACAAGCTCGCGAAGATAACGGTCCCGCATCCATTTCAGAATGGCGTCTTCCTGATCCAACAATCCGTCGCTCAGCATGCTCCATTTCCCCTTTGAAAAATAAAATACGCGGGGGCATGACGCTAATCCAAATGAATGATTTTATAGGCGTGCATATGTTCGATAAATTTTTTTCCGCTTCGGCAGCATCTCCCTCGCGCAAAGCATCGATCAGCCGTCTGTGCCACTCGACAAGCCCTTCCGTCGTATAATACCGGTTCGATATCGCCATGAACCGCATCACCTTCGTCTTCATATGGTTCCACAGCTCCAGAATGGCATCGTTGCCGCACCGCCTGTAGAAGAAGCCGTGGAAATCCATATCCAGCTCCAAAATATTCAAGATGTCGTTCTGCTTCACCGCGGCGTCCATCGCCCCGATTATGTTTTCCAGTTCGTTGTAATCGTCTTCCGTAAGGAGAGGCAGCGTTTCCCGGACCGCAAATCCTTCGATAATTTCCCGCAATACGAAAATATCTTTGATCTCCTTGGACGTAATATTGGATACGACCGAGCCTTTGTTCGGCTTTCCGACAATGAGCCCTTCCTGCTTCAGCCGCTCCAGCGCTTCCCGTACGGGAGCTTGGCTGACTTGAAAAACGCCGGCCAATTCCAAAACGAGCAGTCTGGTGCCGGGCCGCAAATTGCCGGCGAGAATATCTTTCTTGAGCGCGGTATACACTTGGCCGCTGATGGAATCGGTTTGTATCGGCAGCCGCTTGTACTGCATCCTCCGCCTCCTTTCCGTCCGAACGTTTTTATGTCCGTGTTGCATTGCCGGCTATGGTCAGGCTATGACCGACGGCAATTATCGATTATCGATAATTACCATTGCAAGTTGATTATAGAAAGCGCATTCAATTTTGGCAACCGCTAATTTTGTCGAAAATCAAGCGTCGATGCGCGGCGCGGCCGGCGCCCATGTGGTTGAACGCCACCATGCGGCGAGCCGCGTAACGGGAATGTCCTTACTGAATTTTGCCCCGCGCATCGACTGTTATGAACCGTTCGAGCCGTCCGCCGCGCACGCCCATACGCTTTTGTGCGTCTTCGTATGCGGTCTCAGCTTGATGCCGGCTTTTGCGGCCAACTCGGCCGTTCTGCGCAGATTGGCATCGGGAATATCGAGACCGGCAGAAACTTGCGGCGTTTCCATAGGTTCCCGCATCGTCACGGCTCCTCTATCCGAATTTCGTTCCATCACGGGCATCATTTCGAATGCTATGCCGCTAGCCCTGAATTTGCAGCAAGTATATGACGACGGTAACCGTCACCACGCTGAGCAGCGTCGACATAAACACCGCCTGCGACGAAAATTCCGGCTCGTTGTCGAACTCGACCGCCAGCAGCACGCTGCTGAGCGAAGTCGGAACGGCCGACGATACGATAAGCGCGGCTCCCATCAAACCATCGATTCCGAGCAGCCAGACGACGAGGGCGGCCAGCAGCGGACCGACCGCAAGACGAAGCGCATTGGAAGTCAGCACAAGCTTCAGCAGCTTGCCCCCGAGCTGCCACTTCATGCTGCCGAGCTGCACGCCGAGCGTAATGAGCGCTGTCCCGATGAACGCGTCCGACAAATAGCCGATCGGCGTCATGATAAATCCCGGCAGTTCGACCGAAAAGCCGCGCAGCGCGAACGCCAGCGGGATAACATAGATGATGGGCATCGTCATGATTTGCCGCATAATATTCCGAAAATTGCTCTTGTGCGCGTTTACGCTGTACACCCCATATGTATTCGGCACAAGCGCCTGCATCATCATGATAAGCACCTGGATCGACAGCGTGTACGGATTGCCCGCAAAGGCAAGCTGGTTCAGCGGGATGCCGTAATTCGCGCTGTTGTAGAACAGCACGCTGTTGCGCATCGCGCTCCGCATGCCGCTGTTGAGCCCCAGCCCGCGGACGGCCAGCTCGACCACGGCATACTGCAGCGCCATAAACACGGCAAAAAACATCAGCACCCGGGCCACGAGCTGCCCGGAGATGTCTGTCGTATACAGCAGGTCAAAAATAATGGATGGCGAAAACAGATAAAAGTTCAGCTTGGACAACGTCCGGATATCCAAAGAAAAAGCCCGCTGCAGGATGACGCCGATCGCGACCATCACTGACAGCGGGAGCACGTTGTTCCATAAGATGTGCAGCAAAATCGTCATTCCCGTCTCTCTCCCCACCCGCCTTGCGACGGTACTCCTTTTTACATCAACGATTCCATATCCTTGACGATCTGCTCAGGGGTCAAGTTTTCGTCATTGCCGTTGTACCATTTGCGGATCTGGCCTTCCTTGTCCACGAGCGTGATGACGTTGAAATGGGAGAACTGCCCTTTCTCGTCCTTGAATACGCCGACCCCGAACTCTTTGGCCAAAGCGATGGTCGGCTCCTCCTCGCCCCGCAAAACTTCCAGCTCGTATAATCCGCATGCACCTTGTCGGCAAAATTGCGGATTGCTTCGGGCGTATCCCGCTCCGGATCGAACGTAATCGAGATCAGCAGAGCCTTCTCGCCGAACAGGTTTTTCTCCTTGAGCTGATCCTGCACCTGCGACAGCATGAACGTCGTCGGCGGACATACGTCCGGACAGCTGGCGAAGTAAAAATAGACGATCCGCACTTTGCCGTTCGTATTTTGAAGCGAAACCTGTTCCCCGTCGATGCTGGTCAGTTCAAAATCGGGCGCCTTCTGCAGCACTTCCAGCTTCTCTCCCTCGCCCTTCAGATTGGATATAAGCAAATAGGCTGCCATCGCCAAGCACAGCGCGAACAGAGCGATTTTGAAGGCATGTTTGCGAACGAATGCCATCTTGCCCTCTCCCCCTTATCTTTCAGACGGTTTGACATACCGCCGTTTTCGTTAAAATATACCGTCCGTATCGATAATCATGGCCAGGAAGATGACCATCAAATAATTGACCGACAGCAGAAAGTTCGTCCTCGCCCATTTTTCCGTGTCTTCCGCCTTCAGACCCTGCACCGTCTGAATGAGCCAAACGGCTCCGAACACGACCGAGACGACAAGGAATATATAGCCGACATAGCCGTAAGCAAAAAGCAGAATACCGGCCGGTATGAGCAATAGCGTGTACGGAATCATCTGCAGCTTGGTTCGCTTGATCCCTTTCACGACCGGCAGCATCGTAAATCCAGCCGCCCGGTACTCCTCGACCCGCCGGATGGCAAGCGACCAGAAGTGAGGGGGCTGCCACAAAACAGCAGGGCAAACAAAATCCATGCGCCCGCATCGACCTGGCCCTCAACGGCGCAATAGCCGATAACCGGAGGCATGGCTCCCGAAATGCCGCCTACAGAAGTATTCCATACGGACGTGCGCTTCAGCCAAAATGTGTAAATGACGACATATACAAACCAGCCCAGCACCCCGAGCCAACCGACCAGCGGATTGACGAGGAAGAACAAAACGGCTAATCCCGCAATGCCGAGCGCAACGCCGAAAGCGAGCGCCACGGAAGGCGACAGCCGGCCCTGTGGAAGCGGACGGTTTTTCGTTCGTTCCATCCTGGCGTCCAGATCCCGGTCCCAGTAGTTGTTAATAACGCAGGCGGAAGCCATCGTCAGCGACGAACCGATCAGCATATACAGAAGCAGCAGCCAATCGATTTCCCATTTCGACGCCACCCAGAATCCCCCGAACGCGGCAAAGGCGTTTAGGCGGATAATCCCTGGTTTGGTCAGGGCGATCATATCTTTTAACACCTGGCGAGCCTCCTATTAATTGCGAGACAAGGCGCGTATCATAACGCGCCTTACATAGTAAAATCGAATCGATCTAATGATACCGAAAAAACAGGGCGTTGACAATCTTCACGGCGTTTGTTCATCATTTTGCCACCTCTAAGACGCCGTTTCGACACAACCTTTATTTTTGGCCGGGACAAAGCACCAATTGCCGAACCTTCAAATAAAATGTCATTGTAGTCAGACGCCCATAAGCGGACCGCACCGCTTAAAGGCAGCAAACCCGAAAGGATGTGAACAACCCGCAAATGGCCGTCGTCAATGCAAATTCCGAGGATATCAAGCTGCTGGCCCGCCTCATGCGCGCGGAAGCCGAGGGCGAGGGCGATCTCGGCATGCTTATGGCTGGAAATGTCATGGTTAACCGCGTCAAGTGCAACTGTCTTGATTTTGTAAACATCCGCACAATTCCGCAGATGGTATTCCAGTCTCCCGGAGGATTCGAGGCAACCCAAAAAAGCTACTTTTATCAAAGGGCACGGGACAGGGAAATCCGGTTGGCCCAGCGTCTCGTCAACGGCGAGCGCCAGCACCCCGCCACCTACTCGCTGTGGTTTTCCGTCCGGCAGGCGAGTGCCCGCCGACCTGGTGGAACCAGGCGCATAGCGGCCGGTTTAAAAACCATTGCTTCTACTCTCCGTCCTGGGAAGACTGCCCCGGCGTTTATTAACGAACAACTTACGAACAAAAGGAAAGAGAGGATCAACATCGATGGCATTACCTTATAATACGCAAGGAAATATCGCGCCTCAGTCGAATGTCGGCGCGCAGTCGAACCTCGGTGCGCAGTCGAACCTAGGCGCACAGTCGAAGCCGTCGAATGTCGGCGCGTATTCGAACGTTGCGGCGCAGTCGAACCTCGGCGCACAATCGAAACCGTCCAATGTCGGCGCGTATTCGAACGTTGGCGCGTACTCCAACCTCGGCGCACAGTCGAACGTTGGCGCGTATTCCAACCTCGGCGCGCAATCGTATGTCCCGAAAAGCGGGTATGACGGTTACGGCGCTTACGGCTACGGCCCAGGCGGCTACGGAATGGGCGGGTACGGAGCAGGCGGGTACGGTTCAGCCATGCATGGCGGTTATCCGACTATGGGCCAACATTACGGCGCCCCCATGCCGCCGAGCGTGCCCAGCGGGTCCGTCATTACGCCGAGCGGCTGCAACATCGTGACCGCCCCGCCGTCGGAAGAGTCGTACGTTGAAAACATTTTGCGCATGAACCGCGGCAAAATGGCTACTTTTTACATGACATACGAGAACAACCGTGAATGGAACGCCAAAGTGTTCCGCGGCGTAATCGAAGCGGCCGGCCGGGACCATATCGTCATCAGCGATCCTTCGACCGGCATGCGGTATTTGCTGCTTACGCTGAACCTCGATTACGTCACGTTCGACGGCCCGATCAAGTATCAATATCCGTTCCAGGGCGGGGTCGTTACGGAGACGACGCCGTTCCAGACGAACGGCATGGCTTCAGGACGTTGACGCTTGTTTTTATCATAAAATAGCCAGAATAGCCAGAGAACGCTTAAGACAGCGTTCTTTTTTCTTTTCGGCTGCCCGCGCCGTTGTCGGATTTCCGTTATTCTTTCCTTAATCGTCATGAAACTTGCTAACCTGTGAAATACTTAAAGCGTATACTGGACAGAACATTACAACGTGAGGAAGTGGACGATCTATGGATTCCGGTACACATCTTGTCATGGGCATCGGCCTTGCCGGTCTTGCCGCCGTCGATCCGGCTATCGCGGGCGATCAATCGCTCCACACCGCCGTGCTGATCGGTACGGTGGCGGGATCGCAGGCGCCCGATCTCGACGGTCTGCTTCGCTTCCACAGCAATGCGGCGTATATCCGCAACCACCGGGGACCGACGCACTCCTTGCCGGCAATTGCGATATGGACGGTATTGATTACCGCCGCCCTGCAAATTGCCTACCGCGGCAGTCTGCCGCTCATTACGGTGGGGGGATGGGTGCTTCTCAGCGTCGTCATCCATATCGTCACCGACCTGTTCAACGCTTACGGCACGCAGGCGATGCGGCCTTTCACGGAGAAGTGGATTTCCTGGAATATTATTCATATATTCGACCCGGTCATTTTCTTCTCCCATGTCGTGGCCATTGCGCTCTGGGCTTTCGGCCTTGTCGAGCCGTCCCTCATGTTTCCGCTGCTGTACGGCGCTTTAATTCTTTACTATGTATGGAGGACGCTGGAGCACCGCCGCATTTCGGCCATGCTCCCCAAGCTCGATCCGCTCGGCGAGACGTTGCCCGCAAACCGGTACATTCTTATTCCGACCGTAAATCTGGCAGCATGGAACGTGGTCAGGCACAACGCCGACGGCAGCTTCACGATCGGCGATTTGCGGAAAGGCAGGCTGAATTGGGCGGATACGGCCCGCTGCTCCGACCATCCTGCGGTGGAAAAATCGAAAAGCGACCCGGCCGTCCGCTCTTTCCTCTATTTTACTTCTTATGCCTGCGCGGAAGTGAAGGAGCATGATTGGGGATACGAGGTCCGATGGTCGGACGTCCGCTATCGCTACCGCAAGCAATATCCGTTCGTCGCCGTGCTGATGATGGACCGCAACTATAAAACGCTCGGATCGTACGTCGGGTGGCTGAGCGACGACCGGCTGGCCAAAAGGCTTCGAATGACGACATATTGACGCCCCGGAAGCAATCGGTCACAATAGAAGCATGCCGCGTGCAAGCGGCATGCTTCTTGCCTGCAAACAACAAAAGAAAGCTCAAGGATAACCCTTGAGCCCGTTTTTTGTCGTTTGACGATTAGCGGAATTGGCCGCCTTGGCCGGACAGTTGCTGCTCCGCGATTTGGACCAGCTTTTTCGTGATATATCCGCCGAGTGAACCGGCATCGCGGGTTGCGATGTTGCCGTAGTAGCCGTCTTGCGGAATTTGCACGCCCAGTTGCTGAGCGGCTTCGTATTTCAATTGTTCCAAAGCTTGGCGAGCTTGAGGCACTACCAATGTATTGCTGCTGCGGGATTGACCTGCCATAATCGAACGTCTCCTTTCAATCTCTACGCTGTGTTCTGTTGCAAGCTTGCAAGCTTATTATGTACGGTCAGCGGAATTCTATGCCCGCGCCGCGATGCGAAGCGAAAATTTTTCAGGAGGATATTCGTATGCCCAAATCGCTATCCCTGCTGTTCGCCGTCGTCACCGTGCTGCTTATGATGGCGACGGCTGTCTCGATTGCTCATAACGGTTGGCTCGCCGTGCTGCTGTTCGTGCTGACGGTTGCGAATATCGGGGCCGGATTCATCGTCCGGGCCCGGCTGCGCCGCCGGGAAGGCACAGACAGCGGCAATTTGTAATTCGCGCCAAGTCAGCGCTTCGCCGCCAGGAAGCCCATCCGCTCCCGCACTTCGGCAACCGTCTTGTTCGCGATGGCGGACGCCTTCTCCGCTCCCTGGCGCAGAATGTCGTGAATTTCGCCCGAGCTGCGGATTTGACGGTATCTTTCCTGCAGCGGTTCGAGAACGGAGACAACCCGCTCGGCAAGCTCCTTCTTGAACGCGCCGTAGCCTTGCCCGTCGAAGCGCGCTTCGATTTCGGCAAGCGATTCGCCGGAGCAGTGGGAGAAGATGCTCATCAGGTTGCTGATCTCCGGCTTGTTCGCCGGATCGTAACGGACTTCGCGTCCGGAATCGGTCGTCGCCCGGCTGATCTTCTTGCGAATGACATCAGGCGGATCGAGCAGGGCGATATAGCTGCCCGGATTCGGGTTGCTCTTGCTCATCTTTTTCGAAGCATCGTCCAGCGACATGATGCGCGCGCCAACTTCCGGCGTATACGTCTCCGGCACCGTAAAATAATCGCCGAACCGGCCGTTGAACCGTTGCGCCAGATCGCGCGTCAGCTCCAGATGCTGCCGCTGGTCGTCGCCGACCGGCACAAGATCGGCTTGATAGAGCAGAATATCCGCGGCCATCAGTGTCGGATAAACGAACAGTCCGACGCCGATCGAATCTTTGCCCGCCGATTTCTCCTTATACTGCGTCATCCGCTCCAGCTCGCCCATGTAAGCGAGCGTGGTCATCAGCCAGCCGAGCTCGGCATGGGCAGGTACGTGCGACTGTACGAATACGGCCGCCTTCGCGGGATCGATGCCTGCCGCAATGAACAGCGAAGCGACCGATTCCGTCTGCTCGCGCAGCGCCTCCGGCTCCTGCGGAACGGTGATGGCGTGCAGATCGACCACCATAAACAGACAATCGTGCGTATGCTGCAGCTTGACAAAGTTTTGCATCGCGCCGATGTAGTTGCCGAGCGTCAATTGGCCGCTCGGTTGAATGCCGGATAATACCCGTTTCATAATCGTGATCCCCGCCTTTCATGAAATTCCCTAAAATTACCTGCTGATTTCCATCGAAATTGTCTGCGATAAAACGCAAAAAAGCCCTCTCCCGCAAGGGACGAGGACCGTGGTGCCACCCTTATTCGCCGTCGTTCCGAATGCAATCGGACAAACCGGCCTTTCGAATCCGTAACGTGGATCATCCGGACAGACATTCTGCGCGGGAACTTCGACCGGAACCCGACCCCAACGCATCCCTTCTGCCGACTCCGGGACCCATTCCATTCCGGGCATGCGCCGGTTCGCAGCAACCACCGGCTCTCTGCCGCATTCACCCGAATGTACTCTTTCCCATCATCGCGTTACCAATGATTATACCGCTCGGGCCGTCAATGTCAAGGCGACAATGTTCGTTGGTCTTATTTTGGGTACAAGCCGCATACCGTATAGTAGTCGTAATGATTACCAAGAAGAAGGGAGGCACACGATGCCGGCTTTTGTATTCCGATATGGCACACCGTTACTCGCCTTATGCTGCCTGGGGATGGCGATTCTGATCGGGACAACGCGGGATTGGTCGGATTGGTCCGCTTGGTTCGATTGGATCGACGCCCCGCACCTCCAATTGTTCAAAATTTTGTTCGTCAGCATTGTTCTGGAGGCTTTCCCTTTCCTTCTTCTCGGCGTGATCTTCTCCGCGCTGATCCAGGTTTTCGTCTCGGACCGGTTGATCCGCAAGCTGACGCCGCGCCGCCCTGCCGCCGGAGCCGTGTTCGGCGGCTTGCTCGGCATTTTGTTTCCGCTATGCGAATGCGGCATGATTCCGGTCGTGCGCCGGCTCATACGCAAAGGGATGCCGGCCTATATCGGCATCGTCTACCTATTGGCCGGACCGATCGTCAATCCGGTCGTTTACACGTCGACCGTTACCGCTTTCCGGCTTCAGCCGGATATGGCATGGGCGCGTATGGGACTTGGCTTTGCCGTAGCCGTTGTCATCGGTCTGCTGCTTTACCGCTTCGTCCGTACCGATCCTTTGAAAGTTTCGCCGGATGACGCGCCGCATATTCATGAGAGCGGTCATTCCCATCGGCATGACGCCGGCCGGGCGAAGGCACGGCAGGGACGGTTCGGCGCCGTCCTCCACCACGCATCGGAAGAATGCTTCGATATGGGCAAATATTTGATTTTCGGCGCGCTGCTGACCGCCCTTATCCAGACGGCGGTCGGACGCGAAGCGATCGCCGCCATTGCCGGACATTTGTGGCTGTCCTACGCTTTTATGGCCGGTTTCGCTTTTATCCTTTCCATCTGTTCCACTTCCGACGCCTTTATCGCCGCTTCGTTCAACGGCATGTTTCCTCCCGGCGCGCTTCTGGCGTTTCTGGTGTTCGGACCCATGATCGATTTCAAGAATATGCTCATGCTGCTGTCCGCGTTCCGCTTCAAAATCGTGCTCGTCCTGCTGGTGCTGACGGTTGCGCTCGTGCTGCCCGGCGCCTGGCTCATCGGACGAATCTTCTGGTCGTAACGGCGCATACTGCGGAAGGAGGCGTTTGGGATACGATGTCGAAACCGATGCGTTCATCGCTGATTCATCATCTCGTTCGTGCGGCGGCTTTTGCCGGCTATGCCTTTTTCATCGTCCATCTGGTGCGGTCCGGTTCGATCGGCCTGTATATCGCTCCCCGTATGGAGATATACGTCAAGCTGTCGGCGCTCGCGCTGTATGCGGCGGCCTCCTGCCAGGCTTATCAAGCGTTTCGCATCTGGATTGACGGCAGCAAGGAGGCGGATTGCGACTGCGGACATGCGCACGGCCCGTCCCCGTCCGTATGGAAAACGTTCTGGTTAACGGGTTGTTCGTTTTGCCGGTCGTGCTCGGTTTCCTGATGCCGGATGCGACACTCGGGAGCAGCCTCGCCGATAAAAAGGGATGGCTTTGGGCGGCGCGGAAATCGCGAACCGCTGGTCGGCCGGCGACGCCGCGCCGCAGCGGCCGGACGGAGACGCCTCCGCGGACGCAACATCTACAGAAGGAATCGATCCGGACAACCTGTTCCCGGCCGATGAATATACGGCGGCTCATGCCGAATACGGGAAGCGGTTGTACAAGATGGAGCGCATCGCGGTGCAAGAGAACCTGTTTATCGAGACGCTAACAACGCTTGATCTGTACCGCCAACGTTTTGTCGGCAAAACGGTAGAAATCCGCGGTTTCGTCTATCGCGAAGAAGGGATGGGAACCGATCGGTTCGCCGTCGGCCGCTTCGCCATGAATTGCTGCTCGGCCGATTCCATGCCTTACGGCCTGCTCACCGAATGGCCGGAAGCGTCCCGGCTGCATCCGGATCAGTGGGTGCGCGTCAGCGGCAAGCTGACGACGGCCGATTTCAACGGCGATGAAGTTCTGCTGCTGCAAGCGGAAACGGTCGAAGAAATCGAGGCGCCCGAATCGCCGTACGTCTATCCGAATGCCGGTTTCGATGAAGATTTCGCGGGCTGAACCCTATTCCGATCCGGATGTTCCCAATCGTATATCCCCGAATTTTGCAATGGAATCGAATTTTTTTCCATTTTGTCGAATGGAGTCGCATAAAATCATCCAGCGGGACCATACTAAGGGTACCAAAAGGAGGTGAATACGATGGCTGGACAATCCCGCAGCAGCAACTCTCTTGTTGTACCTCAAGCTAGCGCGGCGCTCGACCAAATGAAATTTGAAGTCGCCCAGGAGCTTGGCATTCAAATCCCGCAGGACGGTTATTACGGGTATATGGCAACCCGTGACACCGGCGCACTCGGCGGCTACATCACCCGCCGTCTTGTACAAATCGCAGAACAGCAACTCGCTGGACAATACCGGTAAGTTTCACCTCCATACATCCATACATTAAAGAAAAATGCTGCCCCAAAGCAGCATTTTTCTTTTTCGCGTTTACCGGAAAGCCGAGCCGGAGCCGTTCGCTTCCCGGTATCCCGGATGCTTCGGCTGAAACCGGAACATCGTGCTCGCCATATTGTAATTCGATTC
>NZ_BOVJ01000246.1 GCF_018403665.1 Paenibacillus cisolokensis | reverse complement strand
TCGGCTGCGCGCCGGATACGTTTCTGGGGGGCGGCCTGCAGACATCGCTGAAGCTGATCGACGACGGCTGGATCGGTACGCCGTACGGGGCAAGCGGCACGATTCTGATGGGAAATCCGGCGGACAGCGGGCACCCTAACTTTCATAACTTTCTTACGCTCGGCGGCGATCCGATGATGGATATGGGGCCGTATTACATTACCGCACTTGTCGCCATGTTCGGGCCGGTGCGCCGCGTCACCGGCACCGTCGCCCAGCTGCGCCGGGAAGCGAAGGTGACCAATCCGCAATCGCCGCGGTACGGCGAGACGGTGCCGGTAACCGCGCCGATGAATGCGGCCGCCGTTCTCGATTTCGATAACGGCGTCATTGCGACGCTGCATACGGCCAAGGAGAGCTACGGCTATATGCCCAGATTGGAGGTATACGGCACGGAAGGCATATTGATCGTTCCGGATCCGAACATGTTCGGCGGGCCGATCGTGCTGAAGCAGCGGAACGGCCGGACGAGCGAGATGCCTTATTCACACGGCTTCACGGACAACAGCCGCGGCATCGGCGTTGCCGATATGGCCCATGCGATCCGTTCCGGCAGACCGCACCGCGCAAGCGGCAAGCTGGCCCGCCATGTCCTCGACGTGATGCTCGGCGTATTCGACGCCGCCGCATCCGGCCGCGCCAGCGAAATTGCCGCGAAGACGGAACGGCCGGCGCCGCTGCCGCTCGGCCTTCCGGGCCACCGTCTGGACGAGTAAGGAGGGTATTGCGATGCAACACGAATATGACAAAACAAAGGAAATCCGGGTCGGCCTTGTCGGATTCGGCTTTGCCGGGAAAGTGTTTCATGCGCCGGTTATAACGGCCGTTCCGGGTATGCGGCTGGCCAAAATTGTCGAGCGGAACGGCGATTCGTCCCGGAAGCTCTATCCGGAATCGGAAACCGTCCGCCACGTGAATGAAGTGCTTGAGGACGCGTCCATCGATCTGGTCGTCGTCGCGACTCCGAGTCCGACGCATTATGCGGTTGCCCGCGAAGCGCTGCTGGCGGGCAAGCATGTCGTCGTGGAGAAGCCTTTCACCGCAACGAGCGCGGAGGCGGACGAACTGATCGCGCTGGCCGCCCGGCAGCGCAAAATGTTAAGCGTCTATCATAACCGCAGGTGGGACGGAGATTTTATGACCGTCCGCGATCTGGTGAACGCCGGAACGCTGGGCCGGCTCGTCGAATGCAGCTTGCGCTGGGACCGATTCCGTCCGGTGCCCGATCCTTCCAGATGGCGGGAAGGGGAGGCTGCGGCAGCGGGCATCTGGTACGATCTCGGCGTCCATTTTCTCGATCAGGTGCTCTGTCTGTTCGGCCCGCCCGAGACGATTCGCGCGGACATTCGCTCGCTTAGGGACGGCGCCGTCGCCGACGATTATTTCGACGTGACGCTCGAATATCCCAGCCCGTTGATCGTCAGGATAGGGGCGTCGCTGCTCGCCCGCGAACCCGGCCCCCGATATGTTCTCCATGGCACGAACGGCTCGTTCGTCAAGCATGGCATCGATCCCCAGGAGGAGGCGCTGATCCGGGGTATGAGTCCCGCATCTTCGGGCTGGGGCGTGGAACCCGAAGCGCAGTGGGGACGGCTGCACGCGCAAGCGGACGGCTTGGAAATGGACGGAAGGCTCAAGACGAAGGCCGGTTCCTACGTTTCGTATTATCGCAATATATACGAGCATTTGACTGCAGGCGCGGATTTGGCCGTAACGGCGGAGCAAGCGCGCAAGTCGATCAGACTGCTTGAGCTCGGGCTGCAAAGCAGCCGTGAAGGACGGACGCTCGCTGTCCGCCTGTAGCAGCCGTTCGCCTGCTTTCCCTTCGGTTTCAAGAGCTTGCAAAGACGTTCGAACTGCGCTACAATACGGGCAAGATTTTCAAATTCATTCGGAAACGTAATGGAGGAGTCCTGCGATGCACCAATGACACATGTACCCGATCAACAGACCGTAAGAAGGCCGCAAGGCCATTGCTGCCCAAGGCGGCGGTCACGGGATACGTGTGTCAAA
>NZ_BOVJ01000245.1 GCF_018403665.1 Paenibacillus cisolokensis | reverse complement strand
AAATTATGCAAAAGGCTCAATATTGAAATCTTTAAACGCAATGATCGCCCCGTACAACGGAAGATAATGAAAAATGGCATAGTATGCGATCGCCGGCGCAATCATCAAATACAAGTACCGGCGACGCCAGACATATCCCCACCAGGACATCGTTTCGCTCCCCTCCTAAAACAAAAAAAGACACAGGCAGCATGGCAAGCTGCGGCTGTGTCTCCAGTAAACCGGTCGACGGAATATGATAGTTTTTTATTAATCCGATTTGATTACAATGAATTATATTACGTCATCCGCGGCAAATGTCAACACAAAAATTTTTGAAAAAGTATTGACGCCAAAAGTTCGCAAAAGTATGATGTGATTAATTCTATATATCCGAGTTGTTTAATATGATTTACGTGTGTTGACTAGACCACTAGAGACGCCATGTCCGGCAGGAATCTTTCGGCCGAGTATGGCGTTTTTTCGTTGGCGGTCGGTCCGGGGTACGGGTAAACGTCCCGTTAGTCCGCTTTGTTCGCCGGAATCGGGTCTTTACTATAATTTTATATGGGAGGTATTTTTTATGAGCGAAACTGCTGTGAACGATCGAGGCGCATTACCGTTCAGCATTCACCCTGTGGCCGGCAGAATCGGCGCGGAAATCAGGGGCATCCGTCTTTCGGCGGATTTGCCGGCTGCGGAATTCAACAAGATTCGGGAAGCATTGCTGAAATATAAAGTGTTGTTTTTCCGCGGACAGCATCATCTGGACGACGCATCGCAGGAAGCGTTCGCCCGGCTGTTCGGCGAGCCGATCGCCCACCCGACAGTGCCTGTCAGACAGGGAACGGATTATATTATGGAGCTCGATTCGTCTCATGGCGGAGGACGCGCGGATTCCTGGCATACGGATGTCACGTTCATCGACGCTTACCCGAAGGCATCCATTCTCCGGGCGGTTGTCGTTCCCGAAGCAGGCGGCGATACCGTCTGGGCCAATACTGCAGCCGCCTACGAGCATCTCCCTCCCAGTCTGCGCAGCTTGGCCGACGGACTGTGGGCGCTGCACACGAACGATTACGATTATGCGGCGCGCCATTTGCAGCCGTCGGAAGATGCGCTGCGCCGGCACAAGGAAGTATTCGCTTCGACGATATACGAGACCGAGCATCCGGTGGTGCGGGTCCATCCGGAAACCGGGGAACGGACATTGGTGCTCGGCCACTTTGTAAAACGGATTTTAGGTTTGCCGCAAGCCGATTCGGCCCGGCTTTATGCCATTCTGCAGGATTATGTTACCCGATTGGAAAATACGGTCC
Source organism: Paenibacillus cisolokensis (assembly GCF_018403665.1). Lineage (GTDB taxonomy): Bacteria > Bacillota > Bacilli > Paenibacillales > Paenibacillaceae > Paenibacillus_AH > Paenibacillus_AH cisolokensis. Next base: position 10,594 of record NZ_BOVJ01000245.1, on the reverse strand, counting down.
GCTGGCATTGGGAAGTCGGCGATGTCGTCATATGGGACAATCGGGCCACCCAGCACTATGCGATCAACGATTACGGCAACCAGCATCGCGTCGTGCGCAGAGTCACCATTGTCGGCGAGGTGCCCGTCAGCATCGACGGCAAGCGCAGCGTAAGCCGCACGCCGAAGCCGCATGTTATCGAAGAAAAAGGCGCCTGACGGCGCCCTCGGTACGTACGAGGATAAAGCATCCCGTTTCTCCTGTGCCGGAGAAACGGGATGCGGAGATGAAAGAATCCGGTTCAGCCGTACAGCGGTCCGAGCTGGGCGCAGGCGCGATAGTCGGCCGATTCGGGATCGGACGTGCCGAAGGCCGACCACAGGCTCGGGCGGAAGATGCGGTCGGCGGATACGTTATGCATGCTGACCGGAATGCGCAGCATGGCGGCGAGCGTGATCAGATCCGCGCCGATATGCCCGTAGCTGAGCGCACAATGGTTCGAGCCCCAGGTCGCCATGACGGAATAGACGTCGCGGAACGCGCCTGTTCCGGTCAAGTTCGGCACGAACCATGTCGTCGGCCACGTCGGATCGGTCCGCTTGTCGAGCGCATCATGGATGTCCTCCGGCAGATCGACCGTATAGCCTTCGGCCAGTTGCAGCACAGGGCCCAGACCGTGAATCAGATTGATGCGGGCCATCGTCACCGGCATGCCGCCTTTGGTCAGGAAATCGGTGGAGAAGCCGCCTCCGCGGAAGAAATCGACCGCCGGGCACCATTTCGTCGCCTTCAGACACGCCTCGACTTCATGCTCCTCAATTTCCCAGAACGGCTTCATCGCCGGTTCGCCGTTCTTCGTCATGCAGCCGGTGCCGTCGAGCGCGGCCGGTCCGGAGTTGATCAGATGAATGACGCCGCCGGCGGCGCGCCCTTCGAGCTGTTTGCCCGTTACCCGCTTGACCGCCTCAGGACTCCAGTATGTGCGCACGTCGGCGAAAATTTGCGCCGCGTCGGTCAGCAGATGCCCGAACAGCATCGTAACCGCGTTCAACGTATCATTTTCGGTAGATAAAATGTAAGGCTCCCGAATGCCGTTCCAGTCGAAGGAGGAAGACAGAATCGCTTCCATGAAGTCGCCTGTCGGGAAATGGTCGGTCCACTGGCGCTGTCCCTGGAAGCCTGCGGCGATCGCGTTGCGGCCGAGCGCCTCCTCGCCGTAGCCCATCTCGGCCAGCTTCGGGTTGCCGACCATCAGGTCGCGGGCGATCAGCGCCATTTTGACAACCGTTTCCCAATCCCGCTCTTTCTGCTCGTCGCTCCGCTTCAGATGCGGCGAATTGACGTCCTGGCCCGGCTGGCAGTTCGCTTTCGCCCATGCCAGCGCACGTTCGAATTCCTCGGCATCATAGATGCCGCGCTCGATGCGGCGGACGAACTCCGACATGTCGACGTATTCGTTGCGCATGCCGAGGTACCGCTGGAAGAACGGTTCGTCGGCGATGCATCCCGCGATGCCCATCGACACGGAGCCGAGCGACAAGTAAGATTTGCCCTTCATCGTGGCGACGGCAAGCGCCGCCTTGGCAAAGCGCAGCAGCTTCTCCTCCACGTCGGCCGGAATCGTCGTATCGCCCATATCCTGCACATCGCGGCCGTAGATGCTGAAGGTTGGCAGCCCTTTCTGGTTATGGGCCGAATTCGCGGCCGCCAGATAGACGGCGCCGGGCCGTTCCGTACCGTTAAATCCCCAGATCGCTTTGGGCATCGTCGGATGCGTGTCGATCGTCTCCAGCGGGTAACACCAGGACGGCGTTACCGAGATGGACACGCCGACGCCTTCCCGCTCGAACTTGGCCGCCGTCTGCGCCGCTTCCGCAACGCCGCCGATGCAGGTGTCGGCCACGACGCATTCCACCGGCAAGCCGTTCGAGTGGCGCAGCTGCGAAGAGAGCAGCTCCGCGACGGCGCGCGCCATGTTCATCGTTACCTCTTCCAGCGATTCCCGGATTCCGCCTCTGCGCCCGTCCACGATCGGACGAATGCCGATCTTGGGCATGTCGCCGACAAGCCGATTGCCAATATGCTTCTTGATCATAGTCGCAACCTCCAAACCATGGATTAGGATTGATATGTTAACGATTACACAAGAGGGATGGCGAAGTGGCGAACGACCGGGTCTGGACTGCCGATACAGATGCCGGCCTGGAAGCCGGTGCAGAAGCCGGCGCGGAAAGCCGACTCAGATGTCGACACAGATGCCGACGTCGTAGCCGAGACCGGGATTGCCGGCACAGATGCCGACTCAGAAGCCGGCGTCGTAGCCGGGGCCAGGACAGCCGGCGCACAAGCCGGCGTCGTAGCCGGGGCCAGGACAGCCGGCGCACAAGCCGGCGTCGTAGCCGGGGCCGGGACTGCCGACTCAGAAGCCGACACAGATGCCGGCGTAGAAGACGGCGCGAGAAGCCATCCGCATGACGCTTCGCCCCGCACCTTTCTCCGCAATCGCTCCGCCTTGTGTTACCGTTTACATCAAAGCGCTGCCAAATGGCTTTTCAGCCACTCGGCCTTTCGTTGCATCATGCCGCTCTTCAGCGGGAAGCCGTCTCGAGCGCCGGCATAATTACCCGCTGCACGGGCTCGCCCTCCGCTCCGCCTTCCAGACGGCTGACGACGATGTCCGCCGCCGCTTCGCCGATTTGGTCGGGATGCTGGCGGATGACCGACAGCCGGTTTTCGAACAGCGGGGCGGCGTCCAGCTCCCCGAACGATACGACTTCAAGCGCGTCAAGCGGCAGGCCGCGCTGCTTCATCGCGAGATAGAAGCCGTAGGTCATCTCGTTATTGAACGAGAACACGGCAAGCGGCGGCTCGTTCATACCGAGAAAATAATGTCCCGCTTCCATACCCGCACGCCGGGTGTAGTCGCCTTCGTACCACAGCGCGGGATCGGACGGACAGCCTGCCCGTTCCAACGCCCGCTTCACGCCGGCCGCACGCTCGCGCGACGTACTCGTGCTTCGCGGTCCGGTAATGATCCCGAAGCGGGGGCCGTACTTGCCGAGCAGATAGGCCGCCGCTTCGTCCGCGGCGCCCGCGTTGTCGTCGGTTACGGCATCGGCGCGAATCCCGTCGATCGTCCGGTCGATCAGCACGACCGTTCGGCCGGCTTCGATCATCCGGGCGACCGCGTCGGCATTGCCGCCGGTGCCCGCCAGAATGACCGCTTCGGTCCGCATTTCCTGCAGCACGCGAATCGCCTCGCGCTCGCGTTCGGCGTCCTCGTCGCAATCCATATAGAACAGCCGGTATCCGTGCGCGAGCAGACGCCGCTGAATCGTACGCGCCACAGCCATAAAATAGGGATTGGTCATGTCCGGCAGCACCATGCCGACTGTCCTTGTCCGCTCCTGCTTCAGGCTGCGGGCCAGCGCGTTCGGCTGATAATTGAGCCGCTTGACGACGGCCAATACCTGCTGCCGCACTTCATGGCTGACGTAACCGTTCCGGTTCAGCACCCGGGATACGGTGGCGGTCGACACGCCGGCTTCGCGGGCTACGTCCTTGATCGTTATCGATTGCATCACAATCTGCCTTTCGGTTCTGTCGCCTGTAGGTTAACGTTTACACATTCACAATAACACGCCTTCGCGATTTCCGCAACCGTCATTTCACCGTGCCACGCGCTCCGGTTATAAAATCCGCAACCGTTATATCGCTATGCTCGGCGCTCCGGTTATATATCCGCAAACCGTCATTTCACCGACGCCCGTATCTCCCGGTCATGAAAACGAAAGCCGCCCGGTGCGCGACCGCGGCGGCTGTCCGTCCCGTTACGAGTTGGCGTAACGCTCGTATTGTCCTTTCTTGATTTCGAGATAGCGCTCGGCGCCCATCTGATTCAGCGTCTTGACATAATCGTCCCACTGCGCGCCGTTGATATCCCATTCGCCGGTGACGAATTTGACGCGGGCTTCCGAGATGTACTGGTTGATGTCCGTCAAAATCGGGATCAGCTCCGCGCTTTCCTCGGCGGACGGCATGAATCTCGGCCAGCGCTCGGCCGTCGCGTATTTCTCGGCGTCCTCCGGCGTCTGGCGGAATTCGTCCATCATCGTCATCCCTTTGACGGTGCGGCGCATTTCGGCATCCGGCTCCAGGTACGGGTAATAGCCGCCGTACACGTTGTCGACGTACTGCAGCGCGCCAAGCTGCTGGCCGCCTTCGTAATTGGCGATTTCATCGATATATTTCGGCTTGCCGTCGACGATATTGTAGGTTACGCCTTCCTTGCCGAAAATCCGAAGTTCGCCCCTTCCTCCCCGTACCAGAAGTCGATCCATTTGATCGTCCGCTCCGGATTTTTGTTTTTGTCGGTGATCATGAACGATGTCGTGCCGCGCGCCGGGTTGTCGAGCCAGTTCAGCACTCTGCCGCCCGGTCCCTCCAGCGCATGGACGCCGATATAGCTTTTGACCATCTTGTCCCCGATATAGCTCGGCGAAACCCACGAGAAAACGCCGACCTGGCTTTTGGCGCCGGCCGCCACCCAGTTGCCGTACTCCATGTTCGTAAACGTCTCGGGATGCATCAGCTTTTCTTTCCACAGCATCGCCATATATTTCCACACTTCGCGATACTTCTCGTCCGTAAAGATCAGCTTGATTTGTCCGTCCGTATCTTTGTATATCCATTGTCCCGCGCCTTGCAGCCCGCCGTTGCCCATGCCGAAGCTGCCGAACAGCTGCTGCTCGAACATGCCGATGTTGCCCGGATAAGCCATCGGGTATTCGTCGTTCGGATCGCCGTTGCCGTTCGCGTCCTCGTCGCGGAATTTTTCAGCATCTCCGTGAATTCGTCCAGCGTCTCCGGCGGCTTGAGGCCGAGGTTAGTCAGCCAGTCGTTGTTGATGTAGTACCGGAGCGAAGCGTCCATGATCGACGTATCGACGTAAGGCAGCGAATAGATATGGCCGTCCGGCGCCGTAATCGCTTTCTTCACTTCCGGATATTCGGCGAACAGCGCTTTCAGATTCGGCGCGTGCTGCTCGATCAGCTCTTCAAGCGGCAGAAAAATGCCCTGCGCGCCGTACTTGACGACTTCGTCGCTGGAGAAGCCCATGGAGCCGAAGAACGCCTCCGGATAGTCGCCCGACGACATCATCAAGTTTTTCTTCTCCGAAACCGTCGCATCCGGAATGGCGATCCAGTCGACCTTGACGTTGGACATCTTCTCGTATTCCTTCCACATCCACAAATCTTTCGGCTCGGGCGCGATGTCCGGGAACGACCGTTTCGCCATCCGGATCGTGATGACTTCATTGCCGATCTCTTTCGGCCCCGTCGCGCCTCCTTCCGGCTCCTGTCCGCTTTCCCCGCCGGAGCTGCAGCCGGCCAGCGCGGTCGCAAGCGCCGTCGCGACGGCCAGCGACTTCCACATTTTCTTCTTCATGCTTTTCCCTCTCCCCCATTCAAAATTGGTCTTTCGGAAAAATGCATCTATTCTCAGCCGTTAAGCGGACCGCGGAGAGCGGCCCGTCAGGCCGGGAACCAAAGCCGCCGATCAGCCTTTGAGCGAGCCGATCAATATGCCTTTCTGGAAAAACTTCGACATCATCGGATAGATGACAAGCAGCGGAAGGCTGGACACGATGACGACCGCGTATTTGATCCCTTCCATGACGGCCATCCGCTCCGAAAATTTTTCGTCGACCATCGTCGCCCCGACCATGTCTTTGAACTGGTTCTGGACGAGAATTTCGCGAAGGATGAGCTGCAGCGGAAACTGATCCCGCGACTGCAAATAGACGAGCGCGTGGAAGTAGGAATTCCAGTGGCCGACCCCGTAGAAGAGAAGGAGCACGGCGACGATCGGCATCGACAGCGGCAGCACGATTTTGTACAAAATCTGAAAGTCGTTGCAGCCGTCCACATGGGCGCTCTCTTCCAGCTCCTGCGGGATGTTCGTCTGGAAATACGTCCGCATGATGACGACGTTGTAGACGCTGATCGCCATCGGCAGCACCATGACCAGGAACGTGTCGAGCAGATGAAGCTGCTTGTTGATCAGATAGGACGGAATGAGGCCGCCCGAGAAAAACATCGTGAACACGAAGAAGAACGTAAACACCGATTTGCCGTAAAATCGGCGGCGCGAGAGCGGATAGGCGGCCAGCGTCGTCATGACGATGTTGATGAGCGTGCCGACGACGGTGTACATGACCGAATTGCCGAATCCGCGCCAAATATCTTTGTTCTCGAACACCGCTTTGTAGCTTTCCAGATTAATCTTGGCCGGCCACAGCCGCAGCGGATCGTTATAGATGGCGACGGGATCGCTGAGCGAGGCGACGACGACGAACACGAGCGGATACAGAATGAGCAGGATGACGACCGTCAGCGCCGCGGCGTTGATAAAGTCGAGCCATTTGTCCGTACGGGTGCGTTTCACGTTTTCCAGCATATCCGATTCACCTCCGGAGATTGGTTACCACAGACTCGTGCTGCCGACCCGGCGGGCGAAGGCGTTCACGATCACGAGCAGGATGAACGTCACGACGTTGTTGAACAGCCCGATAGCGGCGGAGAAGCTGTACTGCGCGCCGACGATCCCGCTGCGGTACACGTAGGTGGCGATGACGTCCGAGCTTTCCCGGTTCAGGTCGTTCTGCATCAAAAACACTTTCTCGAAGCCGACCGCCATGACGGAGCCGACATTCATAATAAGCAGAATAATGATCGTCGGCATGATGCCCGGCAGGTTGATATGCCAGATGCGTTTGAGCCGGGAAGCGCCGTCCACTTTCGCCGCCTCGTGCAGCTGCGGGTCGATGCCTGTCAGCGCCGCCAAATAAATAATGGAGCTCCAGCCCATCTGCTGCCATACGCCCGAAAAGACGTACAGCGTCTTGAACCACGCCGGCTCGGTCAGGAATGAGACCGGTTCGCCGCCGAACATGCGAATGAGCATATTAATGAAGCCGGATTGCGGATCGAGAAAGATGAACAGCATGCCTACCAGGACGACCGTAGACAAAAATGGGGCGCGTAAGTGACCGTCTGCACCGTTTTGCGGAAATATTTGCTGCGGACTTCATTGATCATCAGCGCGAGCAAGATCGGAATCGGAAAGCCGACGATCAGCTCGTACAGGCCGATTTCAAGCGTGTTGAGAATGAGCCGCTCGAAGTAATAACTGTTGAAAAATCGCTCGAAATGCTTGAAGCCGACCCATGGGCTATCCGTAATGCCTTTTGACGCAATGAAGTTTTTGAACGCGATCTGGACCCCGTACATCGGAACGTAGTGAAACATAATGTAGTAGACGATGACCGGAACGATCAGCACGTACAAATCCCAATTTTTCCGCATCGACTTCAATGGATCGATTCACCTCTTTCTTGCAGGAATGATTTCGGCGGGACAGCCACGGCTTGAGGATAATGTAAAAGAAGAGGCGATCCTTGTACATCTGCAGTTTTTTTGCAATCGGCGAATTTTTACATTTTTACATCGGCAAGTTTATCGGCTAAAATGAAAACGCTTACTATTTTGGGCGGGCCAAGGGGGACTGGCGATGAAACGAACTGGCATGTCGAGTGTTTTTCGGAAGTATCTGCTTTCGTACGTCATCATTCTGATGATTCCGGTAGCGGCCGGCATGATTTCGTACCGGGTGTCGCTCGATGTGGCCCGGAACGGTTCCATGGAGACGAGCCGCATGCTGCTGGACCAGACAAGACGGATACTGGACCAGCGCATGGCCGAAGTGGAAGGCTTTACGCGCCAGCTCGCCATCCATCAGGATCTGAACCGGCTTATGGGCGAACGGGTTGCGGCCGATGCCGGCAGCACCTATCTGTTGTGGAAGACGTCGCGCGACATTGCCCGGTTCGCGCAGACGAACGATTTTCTCGAGGACTTCTTCGTCTATCTCCGCAATTACGATGCGATTCTTTCGGCAGGCGCGGTATACTATCGTCCTTCCCATTACTACGAGCTGTATCACTACGCGAATATGCCCTACGAGCGGTGGATCGCCGAAATATTGGAGCAAAGCCACCAGCGCACCGTCATCCCGCTGCAGCCGTTCGTCGGCGCCCGCAAGGAAATGTCCGTTATCAGCTTTGTGCAGTCGCTGCCGCTGAACAGCTTCAACCATCCGCCCGGCACCGCCGTCGTCATTATCGACCAGAAAAAATATCCCGGCTGCTGGAGAACATATCCCGCGAGTATGGCGGATGGGCGTATGTCGTCGATCGCGACGGCCGCACGCTGGCCGCTTCGGGCATCGGGGAAGCCGACATCGGGAAGCTGACGCAAAATAGCGGGCGTACGGACGGCCCGGATGCCCGCTATTTGCGGGACGGTACCCTGCTGATGACCGTTCGCTCCTCCTACAACGGCTGGACATATGCGGCGGGCGTTCCGCAGCGGGCGATCATGGAAGAGGCGAACGTGATCAAGAAGATGACCTGGACGGTTACGGCCGTGACGGTGGCGGCGGGCCTGGCGCTTTGCTTGCTGCTCGCTTACCGCCATACCGCGCCGATCCTCCGGCTCATCAGCATCTTCCGGGATCACAGCGCCTTGCCGCCGGAGCGTCCGGTCAACGACTACGATTTTTGCACGGCAACATTGCCAAGCTGATATCGAGCAACCGGTCGCTGCAGGAGGAACTGAAGCATCAGCTGCCGATGCTGCGTGACGCTTTCACGAAGCGGCTTTTGCGGGGCGAATTCAACGCCAGAGGAGAGCTTGAGGCGGCCGCCGCGCAATCGGGCATTCCGCTTCCGGGACGGTGCGGCTATGTCGGTCTTCTTCATCTGAACGGCTACGCCGGCATGGATAGCACCGACATCTTCGACGAGCTTCATGCGGCCAGAGTGCTGCTTCGGCAGCGGATGGAGACGGGGGCAGCGGGCGGCGCCGCGGGCGGCGTTCCCGGGAACGGCCTGCTCGCTACCGATATCGACACCGACAAAATCGCGTTCGTCCTGCTCATGGCCGACGAACCCGACGAGCGGACGGAACGCGAGGTGGAACGCTGGTTGGCCGGCATCGTCGGTTTTGCGGCGGAATACCGGATCGCCTCGGCCGCGGCGATGGGCGGCGCCTTCCGCACGCTCGCCGACGTCGCCCGCTCGTTCGGCGAAGCGAGGCAGACGCTCGAGCACGCCGCCTGGGCGGGCGGAGCGGGCATCTGGTGGTATCGCCGGCTCGCCCAGCAGACCGATTCGTACTATTATCCGGTCGATGCGGAACTGCGGCTTATGAATGCGGTCAAGGCCGGGGAAGCGAAAGAAGCGCAGCGGCTCGCGGCGGAATTGATGGAACGCAATCTTGCGGAACGCGATCTGTCCGTCGAAATGTCGCAGCAGCTCGTCGCCGAGCTGAAAGGGACGCTGTTCAAGCTGCTCGCCCAGGAAGCGTTCCGGAACGCGGAGGAAGCGGAGGAGCTTAGGCGCCGCATCGTCCGCATCCAGCTGTCGGACGGATTGGATACGGTCCGCATCCAGCTGTTCGACGCCATCGAAAGCTGCTGCGAGCTGGTGACGAACCGGCGGCTGCAGCGCGATTCCAGGACGATTGCCGACATCCGGCGCTTTCTTGAAGAGCGGTATGCGGATGCGGACCTGACGCTCTACCGCATCGCCGAGCATGTCGGCAGGCCCGAAAAATACATTTCGCAGCTGTTCAAGGAGCGCACCGGCGAAAATCTGTCCGATTGCCTGGAACGGATCCGGCTGGACAAGGCCGCCGAACTGCTGCTCCAATCCGATCTGACGATCGAAGAGATCGCCTTCAGCGTCGGCTACAACAGCGCCCATTCGTTCAGACGCGCCTTCAAGCGGCTGCGGGGCCTCTCGCCAAGCGCCTATCGAAGCGCTTCGGAGTAGCCTTCTGGAAAAAAAGCCGACATTCAGTTTTCAGCCGCATATCGGTGTTTCGGGAAAGCGGCATACAGTCTGCAGTTGCAGATCGGTGTTTCGGGTAAGCGGCATACAGTCTGCAGTTGCATATCGGTGTTTCCGGTAAGCGGCATACAGTCTGCAGATTGCAGATCGGTGTTTCGGGTAAGCGGCATACAGTCTGCAGATTGCAGCTCGGTGTTTTCGGGAAAGCGGCATACAGTCTGCAGATTGCAGATCGGTGTTTCGGGTAAGTAGCTTCATGGCCTGCGGAACGTCCTTCGGATCGAATGCCGCGAGACTGTTCGTCTTCGAATAGTTGGTCTTCGAATAGTTGGGTCTTCGAATAGTTGGTCTTCGAATGGCGGCCTCAACGATTACTCTCGCTCGATCTTGTTGGCGGAAAACGCCTGGGCTGAACGATACGGCTTGACTAATCCTGCAGAAATACAAGAATTTGGCCCCGAATTCGTTCATTTTCGGGAAAATCCTGCAATTCTACAATATTTCAAAGCTTCCGCATACTCGAATGCGGGATTTGGCCACGAAAAGATGTATTTTCGCAAGAATTTTACTCTGATGGTTGAAAATGGCTCGAAAATACTGCACAATTGCAATTTTGCCCACATCCCCAGCCTGCTGTGGATATGCCGTTTCTGCTTGCAGTAGGTACGCTGTTTCTGCTTGCGTGGGTACGCTGTTTCTGCT
>NZ_BOVJ01000244.1 GCF_018403665.1 Paenibacillus cisolokensis | reverse complement strand
TTTATGGGCTTCTATCTTCCGGATGCCAGCCGCCACGTTCGTCCGCGCGTTTCGATACGATGGTTTTGAAGTGCTGCGGGGGAAGTATGGAATAAACGAGATTGTCGCAAACTAATGCGGAAGTGCGGCTGGAGGCGGACGGACATGATCGATGAGACGAAAAGGCAGCATGCGGACCGCCGCACGGAACTGGCGGCGGAAGCTTCGCGGCTGCTTGCCGGCGACGAGAAGCGGATGCGCGTTCAACTCGAAGAATGGGCGCCCTACGACATTGCGCATCTGTATCCCGGGCTGACGATTCGGGAACGATCGCTGCTGCTTGGCGCGCTTGAAACGGAAGCGCTCGCCGACGTTATCAGCGAGCTCGATACCGACAGTCAGCTGGAAGCGCTGCAGCTTGTCGGGGCGGCCCGCGCCGCAGAAGTGCTGAACCGGATGGAGAACGACGACGCGGCGGATATGCTGGCGGACGTGCCGGATGAGGCGAAAGAATATTTGCTTTCGCTTATGACGCGCGACGAGAGCGATATGGTTCGGAAGCTGATGGCGTACGGACCGGAAACGGCCGGCGGCCTGATGACGAACCGGTACGTCTGGTTTCGCGAACGGTATACGGTGCGCGAAGCCGTCGAGAAGGTGAAGGCGTTCGCCGAGCTGACGAAGCATGTCCATTATTTTTATGTAGTCGACGAGGAGAAGCGGCTGAAAGGCAGCTTGACGTATCGGGACCTTGTCCTCGCCAGGGAAGATCAGCGCGTAGCCGATTTGATGCAGGAAAAGGTCGTATCCGTACCGGTGGACATGGACCAGGAAGAAGTGGCCATGTTATTTGAAGATTACGACTTGTTATCGGTTCCGGTCGTCGATCGTGAAAATCGTCTGATCGGCATTGTGACGGTCGACGATGTCATCGACGTGCTGCGCGAGGAAGCGAACGAGGACATCAACAAGCTGTCGGCATCGGACAAGACGATCGATTTCCGCACCGCGCCGCTGACGGCGGCGCGGCGCCGTCTTCCCTGGCTGCTCATGCTGCTTGTCCTGGGCCTCGTATCGGGCGGCATCATCAGCCGGTTCGAGCGAACGCTCGATCAAGTTGTGGCGCTCACCTTCTTCATGCCTATGATTGCCGGCATGACGGGCAATACGGGGACGCAATCGCTTGCCGTCGTCGTCAGAGGGTTGACCGCGCAAAAGCAGATCGGCCGGACGACGATCGTGCGGCTGCTCTGGCGGGAACTGTCGGTCGGACTGCTGATCGGCGCGGTATGCGGGACGGGCATTGCCGTCGTGGCCGGCTGGTGGCAGGCCAGCGCGGTATTCGGTCTCGTTGTCGGCATTTCGCTCTTTTTGACCATCATTATCGGGACGATGGCCGGCACGGTCATCCCGTTACTTTTACATCGGTTGAAAGTGGACCCGGCGGTTGCTTCGGGACCGCTTATCACCACGTTGAACGATTTGTTCTCGTTGACCGTTTATTTCAGCACTGCAACCGTATTTCTGTCGTATCTGACATAAACAAAAAACAGAAAAAAATTTTTGAGAAAGGGCTTGTCATCCTGAAATCGATTTGCTATAATCTTTTGTGTTGCCACAAAAAATCAGTGTAGATTGAAGGAAATGTGGCCCGTTGGTCAAGGG
>NZ_BOVJ01000243.1 GCF_018403665.1 Paenibacillus cisolokensis | reverse complement strand
GAGCGTTTTGCAATAATCCAAGGCCTTGATTTGTAAGGATTTTCGGACATAAAAAAGGGACTTCACCCCAACTTGGAGAAGTTTTCAAGTGACCAAACAAGAAAACTTAAGGAGTGAAGTCACGATGTATATTCTCCAAGAAAGCTTGTTTTCCTTCGAGGAATTGCTAAAAATGCAGTCAAAAGAGCGATTGCCAATCTTCTTTAGCTCACTGGATCTCAGACCCTATGCCAAGGAATTAAGAAGCCGTTCACCCCGAGGCGCCGACGGACATTGCAGACAGGGCATTTTACGTGCGCTTCTGGCCGCCCCTCTTGAAGGAATCGCTACCTTAACGGCTTTGCATCATCGGTTGAGCACGGACCTTCGGTTCCGCTATCAGTGCGGACTTTCGCTTGATCGGGAAGCTCCATCCATCTCCACACTCAGCCGTGTGTTTGCCGACGTCACGAAAAAGGAACTGGCCAAGCGGCTGTTTGAGGATCTGGTTGCCCACCTCAGGCTAGAAGGTGTTCTGGACGGCAGCCACGTGGCAATTGACAGCACCGCCATCCGTGCTTACGAGAGAAAGCAACCCAAGCGAAAAAGCGAACAGACCGGCAATGCCAATTGGGGAGTGAAACTCGATTCGTTCGGCAACAAGATCACCTGGTTTGGGTACAAACTCCATCTGGCGGTCGATACGAAAAGCGAATTGCCGCTTGTGCTGGAAGTCACGCCTGCGCATGTCAATGACGGAGAAAAGGCGCCGGGCCTGATGGAACAAGCCGCATCCAGAACCGCTCCGAGGTTTTTCATGCTGGACGCAGGCTATGATCAGTTGAAGGTTTACGAGGCCGCGCGAAACGTCAAGGCTCAAGCCATCATTCCGCTCAACCTCAGGCGCGAGAAGGAACCGCCTGCCGGCATGCGGTCCAACGGGACGCCATGCTGTTCCATGGGCTATGCCATGACGTACTGGGGAGCGGACGGCGACATACTGAAGTTTCGCTGTCCGCACGCAACCGGCAAAGTCGACTGTCCGCTTGGCATGGCCGCTTGCTCGTCCTCGAATTATGGCATGGTCGTGAAAGTGGACGTCAGGGAAGACCTCCGGCGGTATTGCCATCCACATCGGGATACCAAACGCTGGAAAGCACTTTACAATGAGCGAACGAGCGTTGAGCGCTGCAATGCGCGACTGAAATGCTCTTTGACAGCAGATGCCTTGCATGTGCGCGGGATCGAGAAAGTAACAACTCACCTGTATCTGAACGCCATCGTTCTGCTTGCATCTGCAGTAGCCGCATCTCGCTTGGCAAAAGCGGTCGCTTAAAAACGAGCGTTTCCCGAAAATTCTGCAGGTCTGCCCATTTTTATGACCAATAAACTCCAATTACACATTT
>NZ_BOVJ01000242.1 GCF_018403665.1 Paenibacillus cisolokensis | reverse complement strand
CGTCGTTGCCTCCCTGCTTCATCCGCATGTTCGGCAATATGAAGTTTGTCCGTGGCCGCGCCGCGTCTTCGAAGGGAGTTATCCGGCCGAGAACGGTCAAGGCAAGGAGACGATCCCGGCCGATTACGCCACCGTTCTGCTTACCGTCATGAACGTTCTTCGCGACATGCATCGTCATGAGGAAGAGGGAGCAGACGGCGCATCGTACACGTCGGGAATCGGCTTGTGTCTGGCCAATTCGGCCATGTACCAGCGGGGAGACGTCATCGCGCAGGGCAAGGACGAAGGGGAACCGTTCAAATACGACGGCACGGCCACGACCGATGCGCTGACGGACGGGCAGCGGGAGCTGCTCGATTGGTCCCGATTTTACGGCATGGCGCTGCCGCTAGTGAAATCCGGCATTCCGCTGCGGCCGATACAGCTCGACAATCTGGTGCCGTTCCCGGGTTATCTGGACGGATACCGCGTGCTGCTGCTCAGCTACGAATTCATGAAGCCGGAGCATCCCGGTATTCACCATGCGCTCGGCCAGTGGGTGAGGGAAGGCGGCGTGCTTGTTTATGTCGGAGACGGCTCCGATCCGTTCCACAACGTTCGCGAGTGGTGGAACCGGGGTTCCGGGAACCGGGCGTACGAACGGCCGGAGCAGCATCTGTTCGAGTCGCTGGGACTCGGCCGCGATCCGGCGGAAGGAGAGCACCGGGTCGGGGAAGGCGGCGTCATCGTCCTGCCGCTCGACCCTGCTGCGCTGTCCCGCTCCGCAGAAGGCGCCAGGCAGGTACGGGATGTCGTCCGCCGGGCGCTTGCGCTGCGCGGGGAAGGCGGCGATTTCAAACCGGCGAACGCCCTCAAGATCAGGCGCGGTCCGTACTTAATCGTCCATGTCCTGGATGAGACGGAGGAGGAAACGCCGCGGCCGGTGAAGCTGAACGGGACGTTCGTCGATCTGTTCGAGGCCGGGCTTCCGGTGCTCCGGACGGTGACGCTTAAGCCGGGGGAAGACGCCCTGCTCTATGATCTGGAGCGGGGACGGAAGGACGGCAGGCCTTGCGTTGTGGTCAGCTCGTCGCGCATCCGGGACGAAAGGCAGGATGCCGGACGGATCGCTTTCGTGTCGGAGGCGCCGTCGGGCGTGAACGTCAGCACCCGCATTTTCGTGCCGCAACCGCCGCGCCGGGCGATGGCCGGAAGCGCGGACGCAAAGCTGAGCTATGATCCGGCGTCGGGCACGGCGCTGGTCCGTTATCCCGGAGCGCCGGAAGGCGTCGAAGTGACGCTGGAGTGGTAAACGCTCCGCCGCCAAAGGCCGACAAACGAGCAGGCTTCAGGTGCCTGCTCGTTTGTCATTTGCTCCATATTCTCGTATTCAAGTCGAACAGCTCGATCAGGCCGAAGAAAAACACGAATTCGTCGCGAATGCGCCTCACTTGCCGGTCGACGGGGCGGCGAATATTCGGCTCGAAATAATTGCTGCCGCTTGAGATGGCCACATACATTTTCGAGCCGACGAAGGCCGCCTCCACCTTTTGCGGGTGGGCTTCCTTGAACTTCAGCAAACGTTCCATAAAATTGGCGGACAAAATGTAGCGGGCTTCAACTTCGTCGGTCGTATTCGTAATAAACAGACGGTTGAAGTCGTCGTTTTCCAGCTTGATATGGTTAATTTTCACAGATCGGAAGGCGTTGCCGAGCGCATTGCCGATCCGGTTGAGAAAGCTGCCGCCGCCGAAAAAGCCGTTCGCCAAAAGGAGCGTCACCCCCCGGAACGATTTGTGGAAGTCGGCGACGAACAGCACGCCGTCAAATACGGTGACCCGCCGCGTCGTTTGCTGGCCTTTGGCGTTCGTACGGCGTTCGATCCGGACAAGCCTGAGCTCGGAAAATTCGAAGTCTGTCAGACCGAGCCTGCCCTGGAACAGATCTTCGCCGTCGATTTCGTCGATTCGCTCTTCGAACAAGCAGCAGTCCCGGATATGGCTGTCGCTGATCCGGTAATCGCTGAGATAGTTCCAGCGGTATTCGTAATCGCTCGTCTCGTTCGGCAAGGAGCAGTTCCCGACGAGCTCCCGGACGATGCCCGTGACGAGAATATCCTTGAATTTCCGGCGGAAAGCGGCGTATCGGCGCATAAGAAAAAAAGCGGTTACGATAATGGCGGTCAGGCCGACGATACCGGTCAGGACGATCGCCTGCCCATAGCCGGTCAGCAGCGTCGCCGCCGACAGCGCGACCGCAATGGCAATCACGACCAGCCCCTGGCGCAGCGTTCTGCGGTATCCGGCACGATCCGCCTCCAACTCTTCGATATGGGGACGCAGCGCGACGATCAGCTCTTCATAAGACGGAAACACGCGCTACCCCCGCAGAATGGATTTCAAATCCACGTCTTGTTTTTTGGACTCGTCGATTTCGAGCAGCTCTTTGGGGGTGAAGCTCAACGCGCCAGCCAGCATATTGGCCGGGAACATCTGAATCATCGTATTGTACTTGTTCACGCGGGCGTTATAGGTTCTGCGGCTGGCGGACAGCTTCTCCTCCAGATCGTTAACCGTTTTCTGCAGATGGATATAGTTGTCGCTGGCTTTCAGATCCGGGTAGTTTTCCACCTGCAGCGTCAATCTTTCGACGAGCCGATCCGATTTGCGGTACGCCTCGACTTTCTCGTCGTCGCTCATGACAGCAAGTTCGTTCCGCAGCCTCGTAATCTCGTTCAGCGTCTCGCGTTCATGGCGGGCGTAAGCGACGACCGCCTCCGCAATATTGCAGAGCGCGTCGAAACGCTGCTGCAAATAGACGTCGATCGCGGCGAACGCCTCCTTGACATTGTTTCTTGCGGCGACCAGATTGTTGTACAGGATAATGACAAACAGCAGGACGACGGCTGCGCAAGCCAATGCGATCCACATAGTGGCATGCACTCCTCTCTTTACCAGTTGGCTCTTCATATACTATAGTTATCAACATACGTCTTTCGAAGGCTTAAGGTTTCACAAAATAGAGCGAGAGGGGAAGTTGTGCATGTCCGGCAAAGAGGGGCACGGCAAGAGAGAGCAGGGTTTCGTAGCAAGATGGACGGCTGTCCGCCGGAAAGGAAAGGGCAGGTATGTGATGACGAGGGGATTGCTTTTCGGCCTGCTGCTTTATGCGGTGTGGCTGGCCGTCACGCTGATCGAGATTGCCGTGTCCGAATTCAGGCAGGCGTTGTTCGACAGAGGCGATTTCGCTGTCAGCATGCTGATATGGTTCGTCGTATATATGACGATCGGAATGGTGCTGGCAGCGCACAGATGGAAAGCGAATGAAGCGAAATACCGCTATTTGACCTGATCCGCTTTCGCGCATCGTATTCAACATGTACCGTTCCTTATCCGCATAGACGAGCAGCCCCCCGACCGAATCCTCGCCTTCCAATAAAGAATCCCCGTTTCCAAATCGTGCAGCCGGCCCATCGTCGTGACTTCCTCGCGCGGCATCAGACTGCCGGCGAAACGCTTGACTGCGAGCGTCGCCCGGTTGTTTCCGAATCATTCTCCCGATTTGCAATATTTATGATGGATAATCAGTATTTAAGAAATGGTGTTCAATGCGGTTTCGGAACATTTATGATGATATGAAAGCTGCATATGGCGGGAGGGAAATCGGGAATGTCGAAAACGGAAACTCGCACACGCGCAACGGGTCGTTCTTCAAGTCGCATGAATGTGTTAGCCGCGCTGCTCCTTTCCTATTTGGCGGTTCTGCTGCTGCCAGTGGCCGTTTTCGGGGTATTGTACACGCAAATCGAGAAAGTGATGGAACAAAACGCGAACCATGCGAATTTGGCGCTGATCGAACAGGCGAAGCAAGTGGTGGACGGCCGCCTGGACGAAATGCATCTCATCGCCCGCAATATTACGTCGCACCCGAAGCTCGATTCGCTCTTGCGGTCGGGGGCTCCGAGCAGCGGTACGGATCATTACGCCTATCTGGATTTCATGCGTGAATTGGCGCGTTACCGCAACAGCAGCAGCTTCGTCAGCGACTTCTATGTCTATTTCCGGGAAAGCGATATGATCGTCACCCCCAGCATGAAGTCGAATTCGGCCATGTTTTATTCCGGCGTTTACGGTTACGACGGGATGACCTACGAGCAATGGAAAATGGACATTTTGCATGTCGGCCATTACAACGGCTTTTTGCCGATTGCCGAAGTGGGGAACGCCGCGAGAAAGAAACGGATGCTGACGTTTTTGCAAGCGCTTCCTTTTGGGGAGAAGTCCGACCCGAAAGGGATGCTGGCCATCTTCATCGACGAGCGCCAAATCGCCGCGCTGCTGGAGAAAATTACGAAAGCGAGCCATGGAACGATCTACATTAAAGACGCGAGCGGACAAGTCATTATGAGCTACGGCGGCAACCCGCAGGAGACGGAGGGCGACGGTGAAGACGGCGGCCGGATGATGACGCTGTCCGTGCATTCGGCGGCCAGCGGTTGGGAATACGTCTCCGTCGTGCCCGAGGAAGTGTTCTGGGCGAAAGTAAACGGCATGAAGCGGATGGCCATAGGCGTGCTCGTGGTTTACCTGATCGCCGGAGCGGCGGCGTGCGTGTACATGACCTATCGCGCGTACAATCCGTTGCGGGACATTATCCGGTTTATCCGGCAGTCCAAGCCGGCGCCGGCGCATCGCGTCCGGAACGAATACGACTATATCAAGTCGGCGGTCGCCGATTCCTTCGAGAAACAGACCGAAATGGCGGAACAGTTGTCCAGGCAAACGCCGGTCATTCGTTCCAATTTTATCGCCCGCCTGCTGAAGGGATACGTCAATGTCCGGGAGCTGTCGACCGAATCGCTGGCGTTTATGGGCGTTTCATTCCCTTATCCCTGCTACTGCGTTGCCGCTGTCGGGCTGCGGGACGCAAGCGAATTCATCCGGGGCGATACGGAAGGCGAATGGGCGCTTATCCGTTTCGTCACGGGAAAAGTGGCCGAAGAAATACCGTTCGCCGTCTCTTATCCGGTGGAGATCGAGAAAGATCTGGTCGCTGTCGTGCTCAACATGCCCGAGCATTACGGCGTCGCCGATCTGTACGACTGGGCGGATCGGCTTCAGACCGTTATCGGCCAGCGATTCAAGACGTCGACAACCGTCGGAATCAGCAGTATCCGGCACGGACTCGAACCGATCGCCAGTTGTTTCGCCGAAAGCATGAAGGCGCTCGAATATTCGATTTTTACAGCTTACAAGCCGGTGCTGCTGTACGAGGAAATGAGAAACAAGGCGGAGGACTATTACGATTTCCCGTTGGAAACGGAGATTCAGCTGATCAACGCGGTGAAAAGCGGTGATAAAAAACGGCGGAAAGCATCATCCACAATCTGTACCGGAACAATTTCGGCGAAAAGCCGATGACGCCGGAGCTTGGCCGGCTGCTCTTCGCCAATCTGGTCAGCACGCTGTTCAAGCTGCTCAACGCCTTGAATTTGAAATACGAGGACATGTTCGGTTCCGCCCGGAAGCCGCTGGAAAGCATCAACGAAGCGGGCTCGGTGGAAGAGTTGTACCGCAACGTATGCGCGATGTTCGAGAAAGTCTGCCTGCATGTCCAGGAACAGCGGGGCGACGCTGCGGCCGTCATGCTGGAAAAATCAAAAGCTACATCGACGAGCATCATGGCGACGCGATGATCGGTCTGGTCTCGATCGCCGACCATTTCAACATTACGCCGCCTTATTTGTCCGCCTTCTTCAAAAACATAGCGGCACCAATTTGACGGATTATTTGGCGCAGGTGCGGATCGAACGTTCCAAGCAGCTGATGAAGGAGTCGAAGCATACCATTTCGCAAATCGCCCGCTCGGTCGGATATGCCAACGATGTCGGATTTATCCGGGTTTTCAAAAAGTACGAAGGGATAACACCGGGCAAATACCGGGACATGCTTCGTTCCTGAAGTCGATCTTAACAGACGATTATGCGGAATCTTAAATGCGGATAGCGGATCATGAAATCGTACGGTATACGGCTTGCCCGCTCTTGCCTAGAATCGAGTCATGGCCGGACCTCGCCGGCCGACAGGAAGCGCATAATTTTTCAAGGGGAGAGAAGGAGGAATAAGGCAACGATGAAAACGAAACGGAATCGGGCCGTACAGGCGGCGATCCTGATGCTCGTCATGGCGGTCATCGCCGGCTGCAGCGGCGGCGGTTCGTCGCCCGCAGACACCGGGACAGGGGATAAGGGGACGGACTCGGAAGGGACCGAACGGAAAGAAGTCGGCTACCCGGCGAAGCTGACCTATTGGGTGGAGCTGAACGGCAATGCAGCGGCCACGATGCAAGACGCGAACGGCATCGCCGCCTATCAGGAGCTGGAGAAACGTACGGGCACGAAAGTGGAATTCCAGCATCCGCCGGCGGGACAAAGCAAAGATTCGTTCAACATTATGGTGTCGTCGGGCAATTTGCCGGATGTCATCGAATACAACTGGGCTACCGTGTCGGGCGGACCGGACAAGGCGATCGCCGACAAGACGATCATCCGCCTGAACGAGCTGATCGAACAGCACGCTCCCAATTTGAGCAAAGTGCTGAACGAGAATCCGGACTACAAAAAGCAGATCACGACCGATGACGGCAACATCTACGTCTTTCCGTTCATTCGCGGAGACGATTACTTGCTGACGTTCAACGGCATCATTGTCCGGCAGGACTGGATGGAGAAGCTGAATTTGCAAATGCCGGAAACGATAGACGAATGGTACGAAACATTGAAAGCGATTAAAAACGGCGATCCGAACGGCAACGGCCAGGCGGACGAAATTCCGCTGCTGCTCGAGCTGACGATGACGAACATCAACCACGCCTTCATCGGCGCCTGGGGGATTACGACCGGATTTTATCAGGTGGACGGCGAAGTCCGATACGGTCCGATCCAGCCGGAATTCAAGGAATATTTGGCCACGATGAACAGATGGTACGCCGAAGGGCTGATCGATCCGGATTACGCCGCTACGGACGGCACGCTGAAGGATGCCAAGGTGACGGGCAATCAGGCGGGCGTATTTATGGGATATATGGGCAGCAGCCTCGGCCGGTATACCGACCTGGCGGCCAACACCATTCCCGGCTTCAAGCTCGCCGCCGCGCCGAACGTCGTGCTGAACAAAGGGGATACGCCGCTGCTCGGCCAGAAGGATTCGCCGTTTAACGGCGTCGGGGCGGCGATTACGACGTCGAACAAGAACCCGGAAGAAACGGTCAAATGGCTCGATTTCCGATACGGGGAAGAAGGACATATGCTGTTCAATTTCGGCGTCGAGGGCGTCAGCTACGAAATGATCGACGGTTACCCGACCTACACCGACGAAATTATGAACAATCCGGATCTCCCGGTAACCCAGGCGATGGCCAAATATATTCAGGCGAACTATTCCGGTCCTTTCGTGCAGGACCGCCGTTACGTTGAACAGTATGCGTCGCGGCCCGAACAGCGGGAGGCGATCGAAACCTGGATGAAAGCCCAAAACGACCGGCTTATGCCCGTCGTGACGCCGACGGCGGAAGAAAGCTCGCGCTATGCTTCCATCATGAACGAGGTGCAGACGTATTACGACGAAATGGTGAACAAGTTTATTATGGGCGTCGAATCGCTCGACCAGTTCGACAGATTCGTGGAAACGCTGAAAGGCATGGGCGTCGAAGAGGCGGTCCGGATTCAGCAGGCGGCGCTCGATCGATTCAACAACCGCTAATCGCACAGGATTTGCGCGTGCCGGATCGGCGTTACCGTTTGTCCCGGCACGGATCTCGGCACGCGCTTTCCGCATGAGGAGGGCAGAAGGTGCAGCTGAAAGAACAGGCTTGGTCTACGGAAACGAGCGGCAGCCGGCAGACGTTCGGAACGAAAGTGGTCAAAGATTTTCGCCGAAACTCGACCATCTATTTGATGCTGCTGCCTGTCATCGCGTTTTACGCCGTATTTCATTACGGGCCGCTGTACGGCATTCAAATCGCCTTTAAAAACTTTTCCGCAGGTCTTGGCATCTGGAACAGCCCGTGGATCGGCCTGCAGCATTTTCAGAATTTTTTCAACGGCTTCTTCTTCTGGCGGATATTGCGCAACACGGTGCTGCTCGGCCTTTACGATCTGATCTTTGTCTTCCCGGCCTCGATCGTCCTGGCGCTGCTGCTGAACGAAGTGCGCCATCGGGTGTTCAAGCGGACCGTGCAATCGATCACCTATTTGCCGCATTTTATTTCCGTTGTCGTCGTCGTCGGCATGCTCGTCGATTTTTTGGCGATGGACGGCCTGATCAACCAGCTGATCGTCATGTTCGGCGGAGATCCGATCCCGTTCATGCGGCTGATGGAATGGTTCCGCACCATCTATATTTCGTCGGCGGTCTGGCAGGGCATCGGCTGGGGCTCGATCATTTATTTGGCCGCCATTTCCAATATCGATCCGTCTCTGTACGAAGCGGCGAAGGTGGACGGGGCGGGGCGTTGGAAGCAGGCGCTGCTCGTGACGCTGCCGGGCATTTTGCCGACCATTATCATATTGCTCATTTTGCGGATCGGCTCCTTCATGGCGCTGCAGGACGAGAAAATTTTGCTGATGTACAATCCGATGACCTACGAGACGGCCGACGTCATCGGCACTTACGTCTACCGCAAAGGGATACTGGAAGCGAGCTACAGCTTCAGCGCCGCTGTCGGCCTGTTCAATTCGGTTATCAACTTCGCGCTGCTGGTCGCGGCCAACTATATGAGCAAGCGGTTTACCGACACGAAGCTGTGGTAGGGAGGGGAGCGCAATGAAAATCGCAAGATCTGCCGGCGAACGGGCGTTTGACGCCACCAATGCGGCGCTGCTCGTCCTGCTGTCCGTCGTGACGCTGTATCCGTTTCTGTATGTGCTGTTCGCCTCCGTCAGCATCCCGTCGGATTTCGTGCAGCATCGGGGCATTTTGCTGTGGCCGAAAGGCTTTACGCTCGATTCGTACCGGATGGTGTTCGAAAATCCGAATATCGTTTCGGGGTATTTGAATACGATATTTTACGTCGTCGTCGGAACTTCGCTCAATATTCTGATGACGTCACTCGGCGCATACGCCCTGTCCCGCCAGAATGTAATGTGGAAAAATGCGGCGATGATGATGATCGTCCTGACGATGTTTTTCGACGGCGGGCTCATTCCGAGATATTTGCTGGTCAAAATATCGGGCTGCTCGACTCGTACTGGGCTTTGATCATTCCGAGCGCGATGACGACGTGGAACCTGATCGTCATGCGCACTTCGTTCCAGGCGGTGCCGGTGGCGCTGGAGGAATCGGCGCGGATCGACGGCGCGAGCGACTGGACGATTTTGTTCCGGATCGTCATTCCGCTGTCCTTGCCGGTCATCGCGGTCATGGTGCTGTTTTACGGCGTCTGGCACTGGAACAAATGGTTCGACGCGCTTATCTATTTGCGCAATCGCGAACTGTTCCCGCTGCAGCTTATATTGCGCGAAATTTTGATTCAGAACGATACGGGCAGCATGATGACGTCGGTCAGCGGCGGCGACCGGATGCCGATCGGCGAGACGATCAAGTATGCGACGATTATGGTGGCGACGCTGCCGATTCTGTTTTTGTACCCGTTTCTGCAAAATATTTTGTGAAGGGCGTCATGATCGGCGCAATCAAAGAATAGGAGGCGCGAATTCATGTGGCAGCGGGCGATCGAAGACGCCGTGGCGAAGACGAAAGCGAATATGGAGCGGTTCGGCCTGGCGTTTCCCCATATTGCGAACGGGGAGCGCTATGAATGGGGGGACAGCAACGACTGGATCGAAGGCTTCTATACGGGCATGATCTGGCTTTGTTACGAATATACGGGAGAGCCGGCGTTCCGGGACACGGCCATGAAGCATGTCGGGCTGTTCCGGGAACGGCTTGAGGCAAAGCGCAGCCTGGACCATCACGATATCGGCTTTCTGTACATGCCGTCCGCGCTGGCGGCCTGGATCGTCGAACGGGACGAGGCGGGGAGGCGGCTTGCGCTGCAGGCGGCCGATCAGCTGATGCTCCGCTGGCGGGAAGAAGGGCGGTACATTCAGGCATGGGGACCGAAGGGGGACCCGAAAAACGGGGGCCGCATCATTATCGATTGCATGATGAACATTCCGCTTCTGTACTGGGCATACGGGCAGACGGGCGACGAACGGTACCGGCAGGCGGCGGTCGTCCACGCGGACAAGAGCAGACGGTATTTGATGCGGGGGGACGATTCCTCCTATCACACCTTCTACTTCGATCCTGCTGACGGCCGGCCGATCGGCGGAGGGACGCATCAGGGCTATCACGACGGCTCGACCTGGACGCGGGGACAGGCCTGGGCGATTTACGGCTTCGCCTTATCGTACCGGTACACGGGCAACCCGCTGTATCTGGACACGGCGAAGCGCGCCGCCCGCTACTTCATCGCGCATTTGCCCGAGGATCATGTCGCATACTGGGATTTCGACGCCCCGGTCCTGCCCGGTACGCCGCGCGACAGCTCGGCTTCGGCCATCGCCGCCTGCGGGATGCTGGAGATTGTCGGCCATCTTGCGGAAGATGACGCGGACCGCGAGCTGCTCGCCGGTTCCGTGCAGCGTGCGATGACGTCGCTCGTTCGAAATTATGCGACGATCGGCGCGCCGGACGCGGAAGGATTGCTCCGGCACGGCTCGTACCATGTCCGCGGCGGCCGCGGTCCGGACGACTTCATGATCTGGGGAGACTACTATTATTTGGAGGCGCTGCTGCGTTTGACAAAGGGAATTCCCGGTTATTGGTACGAGCGATAACGCTTGAAAGGTCATTCACAATCGGTCCGTTTCCCTGTATAATAGTTGCAAACATTGCAAACCAAGTGGAAAGGTCGGATAAAAGTGAGTGACGCTGCGTCTATCATTCCCCGTCCGCTCGTTCGAACGAATCAATGGGTGATCGTCATCTCCGTGCTGATCGCCTGGCTTTCGGGCTATTATTGGGTTCTGGCGATCCCGCTCGCGGCCGGCATCGCCGGCGTCCTCTTCGATTTCAATCCGGTTATGCGGCTGGCGAAGCTGTTTTTGCGCAAGCCGCCTTCGCATTACGTTCCGGAGGACAAGGAACAGCAGAAATTCAATCAATGGATGGCAGTAGGCTTCCTGCTGCTGGCGCTTGTCAGTTATGCGCTGGAATGGACGACGGCGGCCTATGTGTTCACGGCGATGGTTGCGCTCGCTGCATTCGTGGCCATTCTCGGCTTTTGCGTCGGATGCTTTATCCAGTATCAATGGAAAATGTACGTCGCCAGGCGCCGCCGCTGATTCATCAATCCGGCGGAACGGGAAGAAGGGCCGTCCGCAAGCAGGACAAACTGCTTGCGGACGGCCCTTTCGCTCTCGCCGGTCTACTCTGTCTTCCGCTGCCGCAGCCTCTCCAGCTCCTCTTCGATCCGGGCATGGCGCGCCGCCGCCGCATCGGGTGCCGGGCTTCCAGCATGGCCGCTTTCGGCATAACGCTTCGCTGCAAGTTCGGAGCGGCTTTCCCATTGCATAATTTTCTCTTCCATCCGCTCGAATCCGCTCAGCGCTTCGCTGCCGCAGCCGGCGTAACGGACTTGTGCGGCCGCTTTCCGCGCGCGCTCCGCCAGCTCCCCGTGCCGGGCCTGCATCGAAGCATGCGCGGCTTTCGCGGTCTCAAGCCGGCGTTCCAGCTCGGCGACGGCCGCGCGGGCGGCGTCGAGCTGCCGCGCCGTCTCGTCCGCCTTCTCCATGTAATGAAGCTTCGCTTCCAGCGCCAGTCTGGCCTCGGCTTCGCGCCCGCCCGTCACCGCTTCGGCGGCGCGCTCCTCGGCCTGCGCCGTCTGCTGCCGCAGCTCTTCCAGACGGGTTTCGAGCCAACGTTCCGTTCCTTTTTGCTTTGCGATTTCCGCCTTCAGCCGCTCGATTTCCTCTGCCGCATTTTTGACGTAATAGTCCATCATCCGGACAGGGTCTTCCAGCTTGTCAAGCAGCTCGTGAGCTGCCGCTTTCGTAATGTTCAACAGCCGATTCAATACGCTGCTCATCGGCATTCATCTCCTCTCGCGATTTAAAGATAGGGATTGCCGGTATGATACAGAGGCTCCGGCGTCAACGGTTCTTTCGGCACGATCAAGCTGCAGACGATATAGAGGAACAGCACGGTGCCAAAGCTGAACAGACAGCCGACGACGGCGAATACCCGCAGAATGTTGGCGTCGACGCCGAAATACTCCGCTAGCCCTCCGCACAGGCCGGTCAGCTTTTTATCGGTTCGGGACAGATACAGTTTGCGGCGCATGTCAAGCATCTCCTTTCGAATTCCACGCTTATAGCTATATCGTAAAGAAACGCCGCGCGCAGCGTAACGGACTTGCGGAGGTTTCGGATTCTCGACTTTGGTCGGGCCGGACCGAGACCCGGGACGGAGCCGGCGCTTCGTCGATGTGCCGCCGCAGCGCCCATTCGCTTCATTCGCCTGCCCTCCGGAATTTGCGCGGCGAAGAGCATCTGCGAATATTACGGGCAGCGATGAAACATTTGTAAACGCTGACTGCCGCTGTCAGCGTTTCTCCGTTATAATGGTTGAAAAAGGTTGAGGGAGGAACGTCAAAATGCCAGGCGTCATGTTTCGGACGGATGTGGAGCGCGAAACCGGATTGTCGTGGGAGAGGTGGGTGAAGCTGCTGGAAGAGAATTGCGGTCCGGCCCCGACCTGCGATCAATTGGCCGAATATTTGCAGGAGCGCGGCGTCGGCCCCGAATGGGTGCCGATCATCGCCGACATGTACGGAGAGCGGCTGGGGCGCAAGCCGGTCGGCCAGACGATGGACGTCGGTTTCAATGTCGGCATCAGGAGAACGGCGGCAATTCCGAAGGAAGAAGCGTGGCATCATCTCGTCTCGCCATCCGGCCTGAAGCTGTGGATCGGCGATGTGGAGCCGTTCCCGCTGCAGGTCGGAAGCGTATTTCAGTCCAAAGGCGGCGTCTCCGGAAAACTGGGCGTCGTCAAGCCCTATGAGAAGCTGCGGATGTCGTGGCGCCGCCGGGAATGGGACAACCCTTCCACGCTTCAGATTACGCTGCTCGCGACGAAAACGGGAAAGACGACATTTGCGTTCCACCAGGAGAAGCTTGAAGATGTTTACATGCGGTATGTGATGAAGCGGCACTGGGAAAAGGTCGTCGACCGGCTGATCGAAACGGCGGTTCGCCACATTCGATAACGGGAAGGGTTGGAAGCGATCGACCGGCAAATTGACGAGGAGGCTGCCTGGAAATGACAAACGTAATCGAGCTGAATCAAGTGACATGGAGGCGCGACGACAAAACGATACTCGAGGGGATCGACTGGCAGGTGCGCCAAGGTGAGCATTGGGCCGTTCTCGGTCTTAACGGTTCGGGCAAAACGACGATGCTGAACATGATCAACGGCTATATCTGGCCGACGACCGGCACCGTATCCGTGCTGGGCCATCCGTTCGGCACCGTCGATCTGCGGGAGCTGCGCAAATCGATCGGCTGGGTCAGTTCCTCTTTGCAGGAGCGGCTGTATGGGAACGATCGGACGCAATATGTCGTGATCAGCGGCAAGCATGCGTCGATCGGGCTGTACGAGAAGCCGACCGATTACGACATCGAGAGAGCGTTTCACCTGATGCGAAGGCTTGGCTGCGGACATTTGATCGATCGGCCGTACCAGACCTGTTCACAGGGGGAGAAACAGAAGGTGCTGATCGCCCGGGCGCTGATGGCGGAGCCGAAGCTGCTCATCCTGGACGAAGCGTGCAACGGCCTCGATTTTCTGTCGCGGGAAGCGCTGCTCTCCAGCATCAGCGAGCTGGCCGAATCGCCGGATGCGCCGACGATGCTGTTTGTCACGCATCATATCGAAGAGATCATCCCCGAATTCACGCGCGTGCTGCTTCTGCGCCGCGGTGCGGTATTCGCCCAAGGGTTGTCGCGCGACGTATTGAACAGCGACGATTTGACGGACTTTTTCGAAACGCCGGTTCACGTCAGCTGGCGAAATGGCCGGGCATGGCTGTCGCTCAAGTGACTTATTGACATTGATAATCTTTATCATTTACTATTAAAGTCAGAAGGTTTCCAATAAACGGATGCAAAGGAGCTGCCTATGTTCGTTCAAATGCGCAGTATCGTCGTGGAGAAGGGGTATGCGGATCAGGTCGTCGAGCGTTTCAGCAAGGAAAGCCCGGTAGACGGCATGGAAGGGCTGATCGACCGGACCGTCATGGTGAACCGGCAAGGGAAGGAAAATGAAGAGGTGCTCGTCATGATTCGCTGGGAATCGGAAGAGGCCTGGAAAAATTGGGAGAAGAGCGACGTACACATTCAAGGACACCGGGAAAAGAGAGGCCAGCCGAAACCCGAGTATGTCATCGGCACGACCGTCAAGATGTATCATGTGAAATTTGCGAAGACCGGCAAATCCGGTCAAACCGTCTCTTGAACGCATCGGCTCGCGGACCGTTCTCCGCAGCCGTATTTTTTTTGGCGAAATCGTCCGTTTTGGCTAAAAACTACTTTCTAATTGCGGCGGAATGCGTCAAACTGTATAAGGTACAATTTGTTTG
>NZ_BOVJ01000241.1 GCF_018403665.1 Paenibacillus cisolokensis | reverse complement strand
AGTATCCGGCAAAACTATAATGAAATCGCCGATCTATGCAAATCTTCCGGGGAACCGATGTATCTGACCAAGAACGGTGAAGGCGATCTTGTCGTGATGGACATTGAGACGTTCTCCCGTCGCGAGAAGATGTTGAAACTGCGGAAGAACTGCTCGCTATACAAGAGGATCGTTTGGCGGGCCGTGTTGGTATGATGCCGAATGAACTGGACGATTACCTGAGGGGCTTTATAGACGAGGTTCGGAATGAAATCTTCGGCCGCGAATTCATCTGATCATCTCCTGTTTATGGGTTTATAGCACAATAGGAATTCGTCCGCTACCGTTAAATTCCGCTGCGATCCTTCAATAAGAATCCGAGTCCACCTTCCGGGAACAAGAGAGGATCCAAAAGCCCAAAAAGGACGCCGATCCGTTCGGGCGTCTTACGCAATACTTTTTGTAACCAACTATGTAAAAGATGAGAGAGAAAAAATATTTGCATATTCCTTTCATACAGCCTTGTGATTCTAAAGGATTTGTACTAGGAGCCATTGTAACTGGTGCCAATATCCATGACAGTCAAATTTAGTGGAGCAAGTGATTGAAAACGTAGGAAAACCTGAAGTAGTTGCCGTAGATGCTGGATACAAAACCCCTTATATAGCAAAGTTTCTAAGTGATCATGGGATTCGACCAGTAATGCCTTATACTCGTCCAAAAACAAGAGATGGTTTTCTTCGTCTTTTGTTGCAATGAATTTAAAGAAATTGGCTACTGGACTTGGCGAAAGCCAAGTCCAGCATAGAAAATGATTGTTTATTCTCTCTATATAAAGGATGAAACCCCATTTCAGCTTTTTTTGAAATGAGGTTTGTCTACAGTCTGAAACCGGGCTATGCCCGGTTTTTCTTATATGTAGTCTCTGTCGACACGGCACATACCGTGTACGGAAACCGGAGGGCGATTATCGGAAGAATGAACGCGAGCGACAGCAGGGATGCGGCGAATCAGGTGATGGCGCTCATCGAGCGGATGGCGAAGCGGCGGCATGGCGAGCCATGAACGGACCGGCTCGGCGGCGATTAGGCGCGTTTCGAGCGCATCGCCTTGACCACCTTGACTTCGCCGCCATCCAGCAGGTCGCGGTACTGTGCGGATTCCATCGGACAGAGCGCGACGCGGCCCTGCTCATCGAAGACGAGTCCCCAACCGTACTTTTCGCCAGCGGAGAGGTGCGTAGACATGCCTGGGGCTTGGAGAAAAACGCTGCCCGCAGCCCGGCGATGTCGGACTCGGACTTCGGAATGTCCTGGCGCTCGAGCCATGTATGAAACAGCACGTCTTCCTGCGTATACTCGTACGGATGGCCGGCAAGCATTTCGTATTGAATTTGTGCAATACTTTTCTTCCCTCCCCGCCCTTCCGGCACCTTGCTCGTGCGCAGGGGACAATCGTCGGCGACCGCGATTAGCGTTCGATAATAGTTATAATCCATAGAAGCAGCCTCCATGTTTCATTTCATTATCATATTCCTTTCATTATTCCATTCTACCATACCGGAACACCATTTTCTTCCATTAATATTGGAATCGAAAAAAATGTAAATCTCCTTCGAAAGAAACGTCAACACCGGCGGACGGGGAGTTGGTATAGTTAAAGATGGATATTCAACCAGCTTGAATGCGGACGGAAAAGCTGGCCTTGGAATAATCCGACGGAGGTGTCAGTGATCAAGACGTGGAATTTCGGCATTATCGGCTGCGGCACTGTCGCCGACTTCCATATCGCGGCGATCAACCAGATCGAGGGAGCGCGCCTTGCGGCCGTATCCAGCCGCAACGCGGACAAGGCCCGGGCGATAGCCGAGCGGGAACAGTGCGACTGGACGAACGATTATAAGACGCTGATCGGCCGGTCGGATATCGATATCGTCTGTCTGACGACATCGAGCGGCAGCCACGCGCGGATCGGGCTTGACGTGCTGAATGCCGGCAAGCATCTCATTGTGGAAAACCGATCGCGATGAATTCCGCCGACGCGGCTTTGCTCGTCCGTACGGCCAAGGAACGAGGGGTCAAGCTGTCGGTCATCTCCCAGCGGCGCTTCGAAGCCCAGCATCAGGCGGTGAAGCGGGTGCTGGAGGAAGGAGCGCTCGGCAAGCTTTTGTTGGCCGAGGTATCGCTACCTTTCTACCGCTCGCAGGCTTACTATGACAGCGCGGATTGGCGCGGGACGATCGCGGAAGACGGGGGCGCGCTCATGAATCAGGGCATCCACAGCATCGACCTGCTGCTCTGGTTCGCCGGCGAAGCGCGCACCGTATTCGGTCAAGTCGCCACGCAGACGCATGTCATGGAAGCGGAAGATCTGGGCTTGGCTATCATCCAGTTCAAGAGCGGCGCCTTCGGCACCATTATGGCATCCACAAGCATCCAGCCCGGTTTTCCCGCTTCCCTTCATCTATACGGGGAGAAAGGAACGATCAAGCTGGAAGGCACGTCGATCGTGCATTGGACGGTGCCGGGCCGGGACGAGCCGAAATGGATTCATTCCGGAGCCTACGGCGGCGTGTCCGATCCCCGCAGTATTGCGGCCGATCTTCATCAGAGCCAGCTCATCGATGTGTTGACGGCGATCGAGACAGGCGTCGAGCCGCTCGTTACAGGCGAAGACGGTTTACGCGCCGTGCAGCTGGTGGAAATGATTTATGCGAGCGCGGCGCAAAAGGCGTTCGGTTAACCGTCGGCGGCAGCGGTCAGCCGGACCCCCGTTAATGCCGGAACGGCCAACGGGTCATGCGACAGGCGTTAAGCTAGGAGGGTCGAAGATGAAATTTGCTGCATTCAGCGGCGTATTTATCGATTACAGCATTCAGGAAGCGATGCGGCTGACGAAAAGACTGGGGATGGACGGAATCGAAATTGCCGGCCGCGAGCCTCATCTGTCGGCCGAAACGAGTCTGCCGCGGGTGAAAGAAATGAAAGCGCTGGCGGACGGTCTCGGCTTGGAAATCCCGGTCATCGCTTCGTATGCCGGCGGATTTTCCGTCATGAGCGATCGGGAAGCGGAGAAGACATTCGCCGAATTTCAGCGCATGCTGCATCACGCGGGCGAGCTCGGAGCGGCCCAAATCCGGGTTTCCCCGGGCGGTCCGAACGCTTTCCTGGCGCAGGATTATCATTATGCCAAAGCGGCGTACTGGCTGGATCGCTGTGCGGCGGAGGCGAAAGCGCAGCAGGCGGAGATCGTTCTCGAAATTCACAACGGATCGCTTGTGGAAACGGTGGAAAGCAGCCTCCGGCTGCTCGGCATGCTGGAGCACGACAACGTCGGCATGATTCATGACGCCGGCAATATGTATATTACGGATACGGATTACGGGCGCGATTCCGTGCTGAAGCTCGGCGACCGTCTGTTCCATGTGCATGTGAAAGACGAGCTGCGGATCGAGAAGGCCGGCGCGCCGGGCACATTTGTCAATTTGACGCACCGCGGGGAGGAAAGCTTCCTGCAATGCCGGCTTGGCGAAGGCGAAGCGGATCATCGCCCTTTGTTCGACGCGCTCGTCGAGACGGGCTATCGGAACTGGATCACGCTGGAATGCCATGCGCCGTTTCCGCCTTACGAACGGCTGGAGCATGATTTTCATGCGGTAAAGCGGCTGCTAGGCCGTTCATAGGCTGCAGCCATTATGAGCAAGGCGGGCGGCCAGCCGGAAACCTAGGGTTGTCCGCGCTTTCAGATTGCAATATGCTAGAGGCAAGACAAGCTCCCGGGCGGTGAAGTGGCGGTGGAGATCGCTTATTTCCAAAGCAAAGATTTGCTGAACGAAGAATTTCCTTTCAAAATATTGCGCTATACGAGCACATCGCTGAAACAGCCGCTGCATACGCACGAATATATTCAGATCGCGTATGTGCTCAGAGGGATGTGCAATCATCAACTGCGCGGCAAATCGCTCAAAGTAAGCAGAGGGGATATTTTCATCATTTCACCCGGCGTGGTGCACAGCCTGAGTGCGATTGACGATAAGCCGTACGAAGTCGTGCTGCTCGATTTCATGCCGTTTCTCGTGCGCGATTACGTAAAGCCGTTCTCTTCGACGCTGCTTGCGCTGCTGCAGCCGTCCGAAGGGCGCAGCGATTCCCGGCAGCAGCCCTGGCTGCATATCGCCAAAGGCAAGCAGTTGCTTGTCGAACAGTTGCTTCAGGATATACAGGATGAATTCGAGCACCGCGAAGCCGGATTCGAGTTTTCGGTTCGCATCAGTCTCGTCAAGCTGCTCATTCTGATCGACCGCGAATTCCGCAAATCAAGGCGGAAGCCGGCCAGACAGCCGGCGCTCGCGGACCAGCATCCGATCGATGCGGTGAAGCGGTATATCTACGATAATTACAGCCAGGACATTCCGCTCGAGCACGGCGCCATGATCGCGAATATGGCTCCCGCCTATTTCAGCCATATGTTCAAAAAGAGACGGGCCAATCGTTCGTCGATTTTATGAATGAAGTTCGGATCGAACGGGCGATGGAGCTGATACGGCAAGGGACGCATACGATTACGCATATCGGCTACCAGGTGGGGTTTCACCATTTGAGCCATTTCATTCGGACGTTCAAAAAGCGAACCGGCATTACGCCGACCGAATACAAGAAAACATTCGGACACCCCGCATCTAAACCAGAGACGGAAAGAGGGCATGAGGAATGAACCGACAAGCGCTGAAGGTTGGAATTATCGGGCAAGGACGAAGCGGACGGAATATTCACGGCAATCTGCTGGCCACCATCCCGGAATATTACACGATTGCAGCCGTATCCGATTCGCTTCCGGAACGGCGCGAGCTGGCCGTTAAGGAATACGGCTGCCGGGCCTATGAAAGCTGGGAGGAGATGGTGCGGCACGAGGATCTCGATCTGGTCGTCAACGCCTCCCCCAGCCATCTGCATTTTCCGATTTCGCTGGAGCTTCTGAACCGGGGCTTTAACGTGCTGTGCGAGAAGCCGCTTGCAAAGACGGCGGAGGAAGTCGATCAATTGATCGAAGCTTCCGAGCGGTCCGGCAAAGTGCTGGCCGTATTCCAGCAGTCCCGCTATCAGCAGGCGTTTATGAAAATCCGGGAAGTGATCGATTCCGGCGTGCTGGGAAGAATCGTGCAAGTCAATTTTACGTTGAACAACTTCGCGCGCCGTTGGGACTGGCAGACGCTGCAGAGCAACAACGGCGGCAATCTGATGAACACCGGTCCCCATCCGCTCGACCAGGCGCTGCAGCTGTTCGGCACCGATGTGATGCCGCAAATTACGTGCATCATGGATCGGGCCAATACGTTCGGCGATGCGGAAGATTACGTGAAGCTGATTATGAGAGGAGAAGGCCGGCCGACGATCGATTTGGAAATTTCTTCGTGCTGCGCGTACAGCCGCGAGCAATTCAACATTCAGGGCACGAACGGAGGCTTGCGCGGATCGGTCACGGAGCTGGAATGGAAATATTTCAAGCCGGAGGAAGCGCCCGAGCAGAAGCTGATTCGCGAGCCGCTCTTTGACAGCAACGGCATGCCGGCTTACTGCAGCGAAACGCTGATCTGGCATACCGGCAGCTGGAAGCTGTCCACGCCGGACGGCCTGTCGCCGTTTGACGAGATGACAAAGACGCTTTACCTGATGCTGCACCGCCATATGACCGAAGGGGCAGAGCTGGAAATTACACCGCAGCAGGTGCGGCAGCAGATGTTGGTCATGGAGGAGTGCCGGCGTCAAAATCCGCATATTTACAAGCCGTAAGATTTTGCAGGAAGGAAAGGATCGGTTCGGAATTCGATCGGTTGCATCGGGGGACGTGGCACTGAAAGGAGCCGGCGTCCTCTTTTTTGTGCCTTCCGGCTCTCGATTGTCAAATTTCTCCCATCCGAAAGCGCGATGCGATATAATATTCACATCTGGCGGACGATGGCGAGCGATTCGGAAGGTACGGATTTTATATGCTGGCGGTCGGCATAGCAGCCGGTTTGCTGTTGAAGGAATACGTCTTTATGCTTCTGTTCGTCGGGTTCCTTCTCGCGATGCGCGCCTTTTTGATCGTCCGAAGTCGAGAAGAGGGATGGCAAATGACAATCGAAATCGTCTCCGTAAACATCGGCAAGCCGCAGCGAGTTCAGTACCGGGGTAGAGAACTGTCCACCGGCATATGGAAGACGCCGGTCGAAGGCCTCTTGCATTTATCCTATTCCAATCTGGAAGGCGACGGGCAGGCGGATTTGGTCCATCATGGCGGGCGGGACAAGGCGCTTTGCGTCTATGCGTACGAGCATTACCCGTTCTGGGAGCGGGAATTGAAAAGACCGCTGGCTTACGGAGCTTTCGGCGAAAATTTGACCGTAAGAGGGCTGCCGGAGACGGAAGTGTGCATCGGTGATATTTTCCGTTTCGGCGAAGCGGTTGTGCAGGTCAGCCAGCCTCGTCAGCCCTGCTTCAAATTAGCGGTGAAATACGGCGTGCCCGAGCTCCCGGTCAAAGTGCAGGAAACCGGCTTTACCGGTTATTATTTTCGCGTGCTGCAGGAGGGCGAAGTATCCCCGAAGGACGGTCTGATCCGCGTCTTCCGTCACCCCAAGGCGGTAACCGTTTCGTTCGCCAACCGGATTATGCATCATGACAAGCAAAATGCGGAAGGCATTCAGCGCATTCTCGATGTGGAAGAGCTGTCCGGCAGCTGGCAAGAAACGTTGCGCAAACGGCTGGCCGGAATCGGGAACGATGCCCCTCATTGAAGCCTGTTCCGCCGTTCCGGCCCGTATCCGGGTTGCTCCGGACGGATGTCGGCGGCGCCTGGCGCCTGCGAAGGAACGAACATTTCGATGCGCGTGCCTTGGCCGGGTGCGCTGTCAATCCGGAATAAGGCGTCGTCGCCGTACATCAGCACGAAACGTCTGTAGGCGTTGTAAATGCCGGTATGGCGGCGGAAGTAAGGATCTTCCGTTTCGCCGGAGGCGGCGATCAACTGCCGGAATTTGTGCAGCACGTCCGCCGGCATGCCGGCGCCTGTGTCGTGCACGATGATGAGCAAGCCGCCTGCCGCCGCCTTGACCACGACGCGCAGCGAAAATTCGTCCGCGCTCATGTTCGGGCTCCACCCGTATTTAAACGCATTTTCGATATAAGGCTGAATCGTCAGCTTCATGATCCGGACATCCAGGGCGGCGGGATCGATCTCAAAGCTTGTCCGCACTTCCCGTCCGTGCCGGTAGTCGTGGATTTTCATGAAGTTGCGGATATAGTCCATCTCCTCCTTCACCGTTGCCCAGCCGCTGTTGTTGCTGACCGTATAGCGCATCATGCGGGATACCGACTGCACCATATCGCCGACCGCGTCTCCGTTATTGCGAAGAGCGTACGATTCGATCGTCTCCAGCGTGTTGAACAGAAAATGCGGATTGATCTGCGCCTGAAGCTGCAGCACCTCGCGCTCCTTCTCCCTGAGCTTCGCTTGATACACTTCGCGTTCCATCTTCTGCAGTTTCGATAACGTCTGATTGTAGCTTTGGACGAGATAGCCGATTTCATCCTGACGATTCGTCATCGCGATTGGCACATAGACGCCCCGCCCCAGGCTTTGCATCCCTTGCTTAAGCCGGTACAATGGCCGGAGAACGCTGTTCATCGCGGGGAAGGCGACAATAATCGCGATGATCAGACTGACGGCGGCGATCAGCAGCGTAAGCAAAAAGGCCTGCTGGGCGCCTTTCTCGATCCCGCTTAAGGGAGCGGTCCACACCAGCTTCCAGCCGGTACCCGGCAGGTCGGCGTAGGAGGCCTGATATTCCGCGCCGTCCGCCGTGAACAGAAAATGGCCCGAATTCTCAGGCATCTCCGCCAGCTTCGTCCGGAACACTTGCATAACGTCCGGGTCCGCCTCCGCACTGTCGACGCTCGTGCCTGACGGCGCATGATACAGCAGCAGCTGTCCGCCGGCTTCCTGCCGGTTGCCGCTCAGCATCCCGGTCAGTTTGTCCGCGTTGATCTCGAAAATGAACCACGATTCGGTTTTCCCCGTATTCAGATTTACGATCGGCCATACATAGGAGAAGACGCGGTCCTTCGAGTACAGGACGTAGTTCATCGGATGGGGCGGCAGCAGTTCGGGCTCCGTCGTATCGAATACGGAATTGTACAGGCTGTCGGCCTTAAAGGAGAACGACGCGTCCAGCGTTTTCTGGTTCGAATAGAAGTAGACTTTGCCCGGCTTATCCAAATAGAGGACGCCCAGCACATCAGGGTGGAATTGCAGCGCGTTTTTGATGATCGGACGGAATTTGATAATATCGTTGGTTTGCCCGGTCAGATCGGACACCGGCGTATCCAGGAACCGCTGAAAATCGGAGTTGCTGAACAGATTGTCGAACGATTGGTTCAAGCTTTCCAGATAGCTGGCGATTTCGCGCGAGACGAAGCGGGTATATTGCGAAGAGACGGAAGCCGCGTATTCCGTGCTCGACCGGAACATGAACGATTCGGAGCTGTAGCTGACCAGCGAAAGCGGGATGATCGAGATCAGCAAAAGGATCATGAAAAGTTTGTATTTGATCGACAATTGGTTTACCATTCGTTTGACGGACCGAAAAATGGACAACAGCATTTCCCTCCAGATATTGTAAGATTCGGCCTGCACAAGCGCATAAGACAGCCAAGGAGTGTGAGCGATCATGAAAATATGCGTCGTGGATGATGAGCGGGAAGTCCGAATGAGCATCATTCAGAAGCTGTCGCTATTATATCCGCATGAAGAAATTTTCGATGCGGGCTTCGGCCATCGGGCATTGGAAACGATTGCGCTTATTCAGCCGGATCTGGTATTTCTCGATATTCGCATGCCGGAGATGGACGG
>NZ_BOVJ01000240.1 GCF_018403665.1 Paenibacillus cisolokensis | reverse complement strand
CAAAAAATGACCATCGAGGAGCCGAACTGCCATACCGACAACACAATAAGCGTATACAACGCCGTGCCCGGCGAAGCGATCCAGTTCGTTCCTTCGATGCCGAGCCGCCCGAGAAGGCCGTTGATCAAGCCGTCCCCACCGAAAATTTGGCGCCACAGCAGGCCGATGGCGACGCTGCCGCCGAACAGGGAAGGCACGTAATAAATCGCGCGGTAAACGTTCAGCCCCCTGATCCCCTTATTCAAAAGCAGCGCGATGGCGAGCGCGAAGCCGAGAGACAGCGGAACGGCAAGCAGCACATACGTCAGCGTGACCGTCACGCTTTTGATATATTTCGCGTCGCGAAACATTTCCGCAAAGTTCTGAAAGCCGATCCATTGCGGAGCGGTCAACAAATCATATCTCGTAAAGGAAAGATATAACGAAAAGGCCATGGGAAAAGCGGTCAGACAGAGCAATCCGAGCAGCCACGGCGACAGGAACAAATAACCGACCCAATTGTTTTTCCAGAACGTTTTGATCGTTTGCATCGTTTCACTCCCGAAAGCCGTCATCGGTTCAAAATGGCCGCGGCCTTCTCGACGAAATTTTGCGCCCCCTGATCGACCGTCTTTTGCCCGAAGGCGATTTCCTGGGCCGTTTCGCTCAGCAGCGTGCGAACCTCGCCCTGCCCTTTGGGCGGCAGCGGAATCGTACCGGCCGTCTTCAGACTGGTCTGGATCGCGTCGAGGGTTCGCTGTTCCGCCGGCGACAGCTCCGATTTGATCGCTTCATTGCCTTTCGTCGAACCGAGCGCGCCTTGCTCCAGCTTGAAAACCTTCTGCGCTTCTTCGCGGTTGACGAAAAAGTTGATAAAATCGGCCGCTTCCTGCGGATGCTTCGAGCGGGCGGAAACGGCAAGATAAGCGCCTTCCACAAATTCGCCCTCCCGCCCTGCCGGATCACCCGGTCTGCGCAGCGCCTGAACGTCTCCGTCCACATAATGCTGGTATAGCGGAATCTGATTGAACGGGAATATGGCCAGAATCACTTTTCCTTTGACGAACAGACTTTGATCGAGCGAGACGTTGGCATATTGCTCGCTCGTTGCCGCATCCGGAGCCATCTTGTCTTTGCGGAGCCGGTCCCATATGGCGAACCAGGCGGCCACATCCTCTTTCGTCACGCCCAGCTTGCCGTCGGCATCGAACAGTTCTTTGCCGCGCTGCCGCGCGAACACCTGCAGCCCCGCTAATATCGCCGCCGGCGTCGACCACCGCCCACCGGTCCGGGTCGTCGCTTGCGCCGATCGCCTTTTGAATTTCGGCCGCCTTGGCATGAAAGTCATCCCAGGTCCAGTCGAACTCCGGCGCCTGAACGCCGAGCTTATCCAGCGTCCCGGCATTGTACGCCCACCCCGTCATCGTGACGCCTTGCGCGACCATGACCGTTTTCCCGTCGACTTTGCCGACTTCCCGCACCGCTTCGGGAAAATCACTCAGATCGATCGTCTTGTTCTCGAGATACGGATCGAGTTCGAGCAGCGCGCCTCTTTGCGCATAATCGGCCACATACGTCGCGTGCATGCCGATCACGTCGGGCGCGTTGCCTCCTGCGGTCTGGGTCGCCAGCTTGTCCCAGTAGTCGTTGAAGCTGCCGTACTGCCTTTCGATTTTGACGTTCGGATGCTCTTTCTCGTACATATCCGCAATCGCGTTGTACTTCTCATGACGTTTCGCGTCTCCCCACCAGGCGAAGCTGATCGCGATTTTCTCCCCCTGATCCGGATTCTCCGCGGAACCCGCCGGTGTCGTCTTCGTCCCCCCTCCGCTGCAAGCCGGCAACCCGATGAGAACCGAAAGGAAGACGAGCGGCATAATAAGCGCTTTCATTTTCTTCATGGGCATCCCTCCGTTACTGGTTATAAGCTCCGCTCTTCTGCATCATTTCGAATCGGGTCTTTCGATCGGCATCCCGTTTTCTCTCAAAAGAGCCGGAGCAATTTGTAACGCGATTATATTGGGAATCGGTTTCCAAGGTCAATGAGATTTTGCGCTTAAAAAATTGAGTTTTTTTACATCGCCGCTTTCCGCGGCGGCTGCCGGTGATGGTGCCGGATGACGGCGCACCGGAATTGCCTTGATTTCCGGAATCCGATTTGATAGAATTCGGTTAACCGATTTAGTAAACCGGTTCCCAAACCGGTCCGCTCCGAACGAATGACTTTACACCTACGATTCCTCATCCGCGCGCAGGCAAAAATGGCCGTATGGCAACACCAATCCAGTAAAGGTGGTCGCGGGCACATGATGCAAGGTGATTCTTCGTTCTGTTCCGACAAGGCAGTCGCCGTGTTGATCGACGCCTCGAAAGACCAGCATGCCGCAATGCTACAAGGGCTCCGGCAGTATGCCCGGGAGCATCCCCACTGGTTCGTCTTTTCGCTTGCGGACGTGCTGCTGGAAGCTTGTAAACTGGCACGGATTCCGGTGCCGGAGACAGAGGCGCCAGACGGCGGCCTGCAGGAGCGAAACGCGCGCGAAAACCTTGTCCCTCCCTCTTCTTCCGTCATGCCGGACAGCGTGAAAGCCGGTTACAACGCCGCGCTGCTGCTCGACCGAATATTAGCCGGGCAAAGCGAACACCGGGATGACGACCGCCCGGTTGGCCCGGACGGACGTCCGCCAGCCGACCCTACTATCGAAGAAGACCAAATCGTATCGGAAGCGCTTGACTTCATCCATAACAACGCCTGCGAAGGCATAACGGTCAAGGACTTGCTGAACGAAATTCCGCTATCCCGCAGAATGCTCGAACACCGGTTCCGCAAAGCGGTTGGCGTAACGCCGCACAAAAAATCATTTCCGCCCGGCTGAACTATGTCAAACGGCTGTTGGCCGACACCG
>NZ_BOVJ01000239.1 GCF_018403665.1 Paenibacillus cisolokensis | reverse complement strand
CGGGAGCGTGGATTGAAACATCAATGCCCATAGCGACTGTACTTCCGGCCACAGTACGTCGCTCCCTACGCGGGAGCGTGGATTGAAACCCTACAACGTGATTTTGTAAGTAAAACTGCAAAAGGGTCGCTCCCTACGCGGGAGCGTGGATTGAAACAACACTGGTGCAGGAAATGAAACAGCGGCAACATTAGTCGCTCCCTACGCGGGAGCGTGGATTGAAACTTGTCTTCGGCAAATTTACCTTTTGCATGGATTGCAAGTCGCTCCCCGTGCGGGAGCGTGGCTTCAAACGCATCGCTCCAATGCTTGAACCCCTTGTTTTCGACTTCAATCCCATACTTGTGCGTGGTTGTACACACGAATAGACGTATGGCTCGCTCATCGCCCTCCAAAGCAAAGGATATTCCACTTCCGTGTCGCCTGCCCTTCACTTTTTCTCCGAAATTGTTCCAGGTACAATTCACGTCTTTGCATACTTTCTCACACTCATAATCAAATAGTCCCATTTTATAGTCGCAAATACCTAAA
This sequence comes from Paenibacillus cisolokensis, assembly GCF_018403665.1. GTDB lineage: Bacteria > Bacillota > Bacilli > Paenibacillales > Paenibacillaceae > Paenibacillus_AH > Paenibacillus_AH cisolokensis. Next base: position 8,754 of record NZ_BOVJ01000239.1, on the reverse strand, counting down.
ATAATGATGAAAATAATTCCATTTAAGTGTAAAATGAGATATATTAAGACGTCCTGTCAGTCATTGAACTGCTATTTTATCGAGTAAAAGGTTGAGGTGATGGCATGACTAGGTCGAATGGAGTAGTTCCGCCTTGTCTCGATACTATCAACAAACGGCTTAGCGATACCAGCAACATTGCGAGCGAAGTCTTCGAAATTCAAACCGTCACCCCGATGATTGGAGGAAGCAGTACGCCCGGTAAAGTCAATGAGAAGGAGCCGGTGCGCAGCGCCTCCATTCGAGGTCACTTGCGCTTTTGGTGGCGAGCCACTCGCGGTGCGGCGTTTGCGGAAGTGTCGGATTTGCGGAGAAGAGAAGCTGAAATTTTTGGAGATACCGAAACTCCGTCCCGGGTTAAAATTTGGGTTAGTTATGGTGAAGCTACAAAAGCTAACGCTTGGGTACCTAATTACATCATGATTAATCGAGAACTGAAAGCGTCTTCTGATCGATTCAAGTTTAACCTTCATCTGCAATATAGTGGCGAAGGGGAAGAGAGCGACAGCAATCCTCTCTCCGTTAAGGCTTTGAAAAGGAAGTGCACGCGGCTTTGTGGGCTTGGGTCAATTTTGGCGGTATCGGCAGCAGAACGCGTCGAGGATGTGGAAGTTTGTTCAGCGTCAAATTCTCTCCAAGGAAACATACTAATCTGAATGATTGGTATGAGTGCAAATTAAAGAGATTCGAGATAAATCTAAACACGAATACTGCAACTCAACAATGGCCGACGTTGAAAGAAGTGCATTTCGGAAAGCGGGGGGAAATTACGGAAGTTTGGAAGCAACTGATTAATAGCTATAAAAATTTTCGTTCCGGTCCAACATGGCGGTCTGAAGCAAATTCGGTCAGACTACTGACCGGGACGGGCAGGCCTAGACAAGCTCCCATTTCGTTCAAGCGTTCGCAGCTTGGGATGCCGATCGTATTTCAAGTCAAAGACCCGAGAGAACCATACCAAGCCCAACTTGTCCCTGAAGGAAAGTCGAGGTTGGCGTCTCCATTAATCTTGAAACCGATTGCTATCAACCATAACGAAGGGGCAGAGCTCATAGAAGGGGCAGAGCTCATAGTCGTTTTAAATCAGCCTCCGATTGAAGCTGTTCGCTTGGAAGTAGTGGAGAGCAAGAAGGATAAGAAAAACAGGAAGGACAGTAATTTCGACATCAATCATCTCGAACAAGTAAAACAAAGAGTTGACAGGAAATGCCCGATAAGTTCTAAAGCGGTTTATGGTCATAAGGACAAGGAACGGTATTCGGCAATCGACGATTTTATCCAAAAATGGATGAAGGGAAATTTTAATAGAAAGTGGAGGGAAAAATGATAGGGGGAGCGGAAAAGAATCAACTCGAAACGACACGGCCGCATACCGTCATGATCATCACGCTTGGTCCTGTTCAGGAATTTATAGCCCAAGCCCGGAAAACGCGCGATTTGTGGTTCGGCTCGCATTTGTTATCGGAAATAAGCAAGGAAGCGGCGCGGCACCTATTAGTAAACCATCAGGCAAACCTTATCTTTCCGCATATCGTTCAAGATCTGGCGCCTGAGAAGCTGAAGTCGTTGAAGGTCGCCAATAAAGTCGTCGCGATTGTGGAAACCGATTCTCCAAGAGAGGTTGCGCTCGATGTGCAGCGTGCGGTCGTACGAAGATGGCATCAATATGCCGATTTGGCCAAAGAGCGTTTGCTTATGCTTGGTTGCATCAACGAATCCATATGGGATCGGCAAGTTAGTGATTTGGTAGAATTTTACGCAGTCTGGGCATCAATAGAATCGTTCGGCAGTTATGCAGCCGCAAGAGAGCAGGCGGAGAATTTGATGGCTGCCCGAAAGACGCTGCGGGATTTTCGTCCGAACAAGAAGGCCAAGCTGTACGGAGACAAAAATCCAGCCTCGATCCCGGCAGAGAGTCCGTGCTGCTTCAAGAGAAACAAGCTTTGTACAAGCGGTTCGGCGTAAAGAAAGGCGAGACGCTCGACGCGATTTCCATGGTCAAGCGAATGTCTCGATATACGACGAATGATCCGCTGGATTTCATTTCTGTTTGCGATATCGCATTTCGGCAATATCAACATAGACTGTCGGGACTGTCCGATACTCCGTTTAACCGACACGTCCGCGATTATTATGAGGAATTGAAAAGAGTATTCCCTGAAATTTCTTCAAAGCGCACCGGTGAATACGAGTCTCCTTATGAGTACGACTCACGATTTTTTTACGCCGGGCGCATTGAAGAAGGGATTGCCGAGTTGGCGCAAGGCAGGCGGACGGAACGGGAACAGGAGCAGCTTGTGCGCCAAATGTCTGCCATGCTGGAGCAGCTCTATCAAAAGACCGGCGTTCAACCGACTCCGTACTTCGCCCTTCTCGTCGCGGACGGGGATCGAATGGGAGAATGCTTGAAAATGATGGACTCGCCGGAAGAGCATCGGCAATTCAGCAAGCATTTGTCGCGATTCGCTGAAAAAGTAGAAGAGATTGTGCAAGGGAGCCCCGAAGTGCCGCTAAATCGAAGAGAAGGACAACTCGTTTACAGCGGCGGTGACGATGTGATGGCGTTTGTCCCGGTATACCGATGCCTGGAGGTCAGTGAACGAATCCGTCAAGCGTTTGCCGAAACAATGGAAGATGCGGTCTCTGGAAATGGACCGAAACCGACGATTTCTATCGGCATTGCAATCGTACATATGATGGAGCCGCTTGGAGAATCGCTGCGCCGCGCCCGTCAAGCGGAAATGGCAGCCAAGGGGCTTCGGGACGCGCTGGCTATACACTTTCAGAAGCGTAGCGGCAGCGAGGAGTTGAAGGTGGTTTTGCCGTTCCGACTTGAACCGGTGCAGGCGATCCGGCAATTGATGGAAATGTACGCCGCAGGGGAGTACTCGACTTCGTTTGCCTACAGTTTGAGACAGTTGCATGCGGATTATGACAGGAGAAAGTCGCAATGGGATTTAAGTCAGGAGGAAATGGGTGAGCTGCTCCACATGGAAGTGCAAAGATTGATCAAGAAGAAAATGCAGCGCAAGGCGATAGGGCAAAATCAAGCGGATCATGCGCCGGACTTGTCACGTTTATCCGCTTTTTTTGATGAATTGAAACATTGGAAGCCGTCGAATGCCGAAACCGTACTGGAACGGCTGCACCGGATTGCCGAACAATTTGTACTTGCCGCTACACTGGGGAAAGCGGGGGGATCGAATGAGCAGACACACTCTGTTCATCCAGCCTCTTGAGCCGCTCATGTTACGGGACGGGCGGCCGTTCGGAGCGACGCCGGGAGCGGAAGCCCGCAGTCTGGACCAAATAACGCCCGGCGTGCTTGCCGGTTCGCTGCGGACGATGCTGGGCAAAGAGCTGCACAGGTCGAATGTTGGCGATTTGCAAAATTCCCCGATCTACCGGTCGGATGTCCGAGGCCCGCTATATATGTGGGGGGAGCGATTGTTCTTCCCGATGCCTCAAGATGTGGAGGTTTACGAACGGAAGCGGGCTGACGGCTCGCGCGAGGTATACGTAGCGGGCAGGAGGCCCTGCCGTCCTCCGGAAGATCGGTCGAAACTCGGATTTCTCGGGACGGGCACAACCGGATTGCACGAAGAGAGGTTATGGCCCGTCATGACCAATGCCAGCGCCAAGCCCTTTCGTCCGGCTCCTGCCTTTATATCGAAAGAATGGATGATCCGATGGCTGTGCGAGGAAGCGGACGAGGAACAATGGACCGAGGCGATTCAGGACTGGCTTAATCATCGGAGAGAGCCGCAATCGAACCGGTCTCCGGAAAAGGACAGCGATCATTTTCGGGAACCATTCGTACGTGAAACACGCGTTCATACATCGATTAATGCGGAAAAATATGTTGCGCAAGACCAGGAACTGTATTCGACGGAATACGTGACGCTGCCATCCGATGTATCGATCGTGGCATCGATAGATACGCCGGATGATTGTCCGTGGCCGGAAGAAGTGAACGGTATCCATTCGTTCGGAGGACGGCGCCGGCTTGCTTATTTCCAAGAACTTTACGATCAACAAGAGATTTGGGCTTGTCCCGAACGGATATTGCAAGTTGTTGACCGTCACGCTCGCACTTCGGAAACGACGTATTTGCGTATGGTTCTAACCACTCCGGCTTATTTCTCCAAAGGTTGGATTCCGGGCTGGTTAAATGAGGAGCTGAAATCGGCCGATAAAGATAAATTTTCAAAGCTGTTTGGCGTTGATCTCACGCTTGAGCTGGTATGGGCGTGCTTGCCGCGTTGGCAGCCTGTTTCCGGGTGGAGCTACAGCGCCAGAAGGGCACATCGGAGAGAAAAGGCCGTGCGCCGAATGGCGCCTGCGGGGAGCGTTTATTTTTTAAAGTTACAAATGGAAGTCCCGAGGATCTTGTACATTTCGTCAAACGCAATTGGCTGGCTCCCGTCTCGGATGACGACCGTCGCAAAGACTCTTTTTTGACCGCCGGAACGGTCATGGTCTTGCTGTATGGGGAATTTGGACACCGGCAAAAGCGCAGTGGGGGGAGAACGATGCTCGATAACAGCAGATTATATATGATTCATTGTATGTCGCCGGTTCATGTCGGAGCCGGACAAGGAGTTGGCGTCATCGATCAACCGATAATGCGGGAGAAAGCGACGGAATGGCCGTTCATTCCCGGCTCCAGCATCAAAGGCGTGCACCGCGAATATTTCAGGCAAAACGTTCGAACATGCGATCGGATATCGCTGGTACTTCCGGGAATGGCGAGGAAGACGAGTGGGTCGCAGCCGCCTTCGGCAAATCGTCCGATACAGCGGATATGGGCAATGCTGGCGCTCTTGTCATGTCGGATGCCCGCATATTGGCGTTCCCAGTGGCAAGCATGAACGGTACTTTCGCCTATGTGACATGTCCGCTCGTTCTCAAACGTCTTCAGCGGGATCTGGACGTTATGAACTTGAAAATGCCGGCACTTGACTGGGATGCTTTGGAACAAAAACTGGACTCTGTGCGGATGGATCATGAAATGAAAGGATATGTAATTATAAGCCGCGGCAGCAAGTTAACAGGACAGAACGATACAGTCTTTTTGGATGAGTTTGAAAGCGATGCTTTGAAAGATGAATCGTTCACGCAATGGAGCGAATGGTTGGCCGATCAGGTCGCGCCTGACGATATATCCGGAAAATTGATAAAGGAAAGGACGGCTCTCGTCTCGGACGATGCGTTTCAATATTTTGTGACGATGTGCAGTGAAATCACAGCCCGCATCCGAATGGATCCGGAACGAAAAACCGTGGAGGACGGAGCGCTTTGGTATGAGGAATATTTGCCGGCGGAGTCTATTCTGTACGGTCTTATTTGGTGCGACTTCAAACCGGCAGGGGGATGGACGGAACGGGACTTGCTGAATGCGTTTCCGGCCGAAGGCGCCTATTTGCAATTAGGCGGCAACGCCAGCGTTGGCAAGGGACGAGTGCGTTGCGTCTATGTCGGAAGGGAGTCGTGACCCGCCATGAGGTCTATTGCAGATACGTACGCCAAGCAAGCTTTGCTATCCGTCCGAAAAGTTCAACAAATGAAATTTGCAAAAGAATACGGACGGTTGTGTCATCAATTTCCGATCATGGTGCTGACGAACGGATTGCGTCTTACAGTAGCCTTTTTCGTCAGCAAACAGAAAGACGAAGAGTCTCCTTATACGGAATATTTAAAACATATCGGGTTGGCGACAGGTCTGGACGAGAATTGGTATAAAGGCGACATTCTGAACGGCTCGATGACGGAATACCGCGATCTGACGCGAAGAATGCTGGCGGCTTCCGTCTGGTTCAAGCGGTATGCGGAAGCTATCCTTAAAGTGGACCCGGCAGACATGGGGGATTGAGCGATGAATGTTCATTTGGCACTTACGAAATTACGCCAGAGCTTCGATACAGAGTTCAATCTGGAGAAGGCAGTCTCTAAAGCGGATGAATCGAACGAGGCCAAAGCGTCGTATTATCGAAACGTCATTCAAATGCACGTGAAAAACTGGGACACGAATAAAGATTGGTACACGCAGAAGTTTCGGCAGTATGAGGAAATGATTAAGACGGAGTTCTCGGGTTTCGCTGTCTCGTTTGAGATGCGGACGAGCTGTTCCTCGCTGCTGCTCATCGGACAAGGCGGTATATCCGTGCTGGAGACGCCTCTGACTTTGCATAAAACGTACGGTCTCCCTTATATCCCGGGAACAGCTCTCAAAGGTCTGGCCTCCCGTTATTATCATCGGCGCCTGGGCTCCCAAAATCGGAATTTCCGGAGTGGGACGCTTACTACAATATCTTATTCGGAATTAAGGAGAAAGCAGGAGTAATAAGCTTTCATGATGCCTGGATTACGCCGGAGACAGCACGTCAAGCTTTTGTACTGGATGTGATGACGCCGCACCATCAATCGTACAACGGAATACGAATCGGAGAGCTCGATCGGCATCAGGGTCAGAGCCGTTTGGATGCGCCCCGTGACGATGATGCTCCGGTTCCGATTCCGTTTCTTGCGGTGAGTGGGACGTTTCGCTTCTATTTAACTTGTTCGCCCGATACCGACAATGGACCAGAATGGTTGCGAATAGCGAGAAAAATTTTGATGCATGCGCTGGAGCATGAAGGGATTGGCGGAAAAACCAATGCAGGCTACGGAAGACTTGAAGCGGAAAAAGGGGAAGGAGACGTACAAGATGGGGAAAAGCCGGAACATCGTTCAGACAACTAACGAAGATTTGATCGATGAGGGGATTTTATCCCAGATTAAGTTAAACTATATTCGTCTTGAAGAAAGCATCATCAGTCAACTTGGAATGGCCAACAAGAAGCATCATGTAACGACGGGAACGTTCCGCGAAGATATATGGAGATCGTTGTTCGAGCAGATTATTCCCCGTAAATTTTCGATCGAACAATCCGTATTTATCATGGATTCTCAAAAACGGGTTTCGAAAGAGGTTGACCTTGCGATTTTTGACGAAATGTATACACCGTATATTTTCGGTACGGCCGTATTAAATATATCCCGATTGAAGCGGTGGCCGTCGTTATTCAGTGCAAAAGTGAGAATGTTACGAATAAAAAGGAAAAGAAAACATTGAGCGATTGGTATGAAAGTATAAAAATTCTTCAGACTTCCCTGAAGTCCGTTACGAGATTTGCAACCAATTTAGGCCTGGGAGAGTTCGAGTATAAAAGGATAAGAATGATAAACCGTGTCTGCCGCCCGGTGGAAGAAGGTTGACGCAGACAGCTACCCGTCCGATTCGAATTCTATGCCATACCAATCAAAAATCGGATGAAGATTTGTTGGAATCGTTTGATATTATTATTCACCCTAAAAGAGATAAGAAAGGTTTGAACGTGTTATTAAATAAAGAGTCGAAAGATCAAGAGAATAATTTAGCGTACTGGTACGAAAGTCTGAATCATGCCAATGAATATTATTCGAACCTGAAGCAAGATTTTTGGGGCGAAAAAAAGTCTGAAGATTTGTCTAAAACATTTAATATTGACAATTATCGTGTGTATGACTCTGCGGATGAAAAATCGAGGACGGAAATATCCGTGTTGTCTCTTACGTTCCTGTTGAATCAATTGCTTATGCTGCTTAATAATCCGATTCCGTTCCCTCACTTGGCGTATGCGAAAATGTTCAATGAAATATCTTCATCGATTTCCCGGAGAGGTTCGCGCTCCTCTTGATGCATTCGGGACTCGAAGGCGTCATCGATACGAGCAACTCATTCATTTTACTTTTCTGCGAAGATCGGGTATGTTGTAATATGGATGTATCGAACGCTACCTTCTTGTGAAAAACCATTGTTTCCGGTTGGTGCGAATGTGAAGCTCCCATAAAATTCCCGGGTCCTTCGCACCTCGAAATTTGTCGAAAACGAAGGATTTTGAGACGATTCATTAAAAGTCAAGCGTAAATCTATACGGAATTGGCATTAATTGCTACGAAATTAAGTGTTATTGATGCCATACTGAGATCGATCGACCTGTTTTTGCTGTCGCTCCCCACGCGGGAGCGTGGATTGAAACTATTTACGAACCTGATAATTTTTTGAGCGGTACGGTCGCTCCCCACGCGGGAGCGTGGATTGAAACCCCGCATTTTTCGGGTACTTGTCCACCTCGTCCATGATGTCGCTCCCTACGCGGGAGCGTGGATTGAAACCGCGATCCAGCGTTCGTACTCGTCGGCGCGCTCTTGTCGCTCCCCACGCGGGAGCGTGGATTGAAACCACGGCGGCGGAACCGCAGCGAACACAGCCAGCGTCGCTCCCCACGCGGGAGCGTGGATTGAAACGCGTTTAATCCGGAGCGCGTATTCGATAGCGGCGTCGCTCCCTACGTGGGAGCGTGGATTGAAACTCGGTACCGGCCATTGCCGATGCGTTCCCGGATATGTCGCTCCCTACGCGGGAGCGTGGATTGAAAATTAGGCACCAAAACGTACCGATTGTCACAATTACGGATGTCGCTCCCTACGCGGGAGCGTGGATTGAAACTTCGTATCCAAGTTTCATCGCACTTGGTCGATTAAGTCGCTCCCTACGTGGGAGCGTGGATTGAAACGGCGTTTGCTTGTCGGAGGATCGGCTCTCTTTCGACGTCGCTCCCCACGCGGGAGCGTGGATTGAAACCGGTACATGCTCCTTGCAAACCTTAATAGTCCAGTCGCTCCCTACGCGGG
>NZ_BOVJ01000238.1 GCF_018403665.1 Paenibacillus cisolokensis | reverse complement strand
AACTGGCAGTCTTTTCTATGACTCGTATACGCCGCTTACGTGCATATGCTGCTCCGATCCTGCGTCCGTGCGGCTGCCTGTCCGTCAGAACATCAGCCTGAACAGCGCCCCCAGCAGGATGTAGTAGGCGGTCAGCACGGCCGGGACGAAATAAAACGGCACGTCGCCGGAAACCGCCCGCATCCCTTTGTACAGCACGTGCGCTGACAGCACGAGACCCCCGGCCAAAACGGAAAGGCCAAGCCAAGGGTGGATGAAGCCGAGCACCATGCTGGCCAGCGCGGCAGCCGCGAAATAAAGCTTGGTCAAACCGGCCATATTGAACGCTTGGACATTCTCCGCCGGCATCCGAAACAGTTTCGCTCCGCCAACGATCACGCCCGACAGCAGCAGCCACTGCAGGAGCGCGCCGAACAATACGCGGACAAACAGACTGAAGTAAGGCACATCGAATCCGTTAAATCCGCCAATTCCGCCAAAAATAAAGCTGAGCGCCCCCACCGTCTGATGCAAATAGACGAGCACGACGACAGCCAGAATGAGCGCGGCCGTGCCGGCTGCGACCAGACCGGGGACAAATGAACGAACAGCGGCCATATCCCCGAGCGCCTGCAACGGATGGAAAAGGTAATTGCGGGCGAGCGCCGCATAGGCTTCCGGCCGGTTCGTCTGAAAAGATGCCGCCCCTTCCGCCGCCGTCTGACCGCCGCCGCAGTTTTCGCACACGGTTCCGGCATCATCCGCAATCGGTACGCCGCATTGCGTACAATATTTCATCGATTACACCGCCTATGAAATTAATATATGTAATCATAGACGCCTGTCTTAACATTTGTCAATATATGTTAGCTGCTGCGCGAAACCGGGCGACGCCGCCCTGTTCCGTCCGTACGGCTGCGCCGGCGGCCTCCAGCTCGACCAGATGGGCCAGCGTCTCCGCCATGGCGAATCGAAGATGATGCATATCGTCCGCAATCCGCGCGCCGAACAAGCGAATACATACCTCATAACCGGTAAGCGGCTCCGCCAGCATAGCGGCAATCTCCTGCAACCGGCGCTCGTGGTGGGCGATCAGCTCGGCGATCCGGTCCGCGAAATTCGGAAACGGATCGCGATGTCCCGGAAAAGCCAGCTTCACATCGTACATCGCCAGCTCAGTCAGATGATCCAGAAACGCCCGCAGCGGATTGCTCTCCTCATCCGGTCCCGGCACAAGTCCGATATTGGGCGTAATGCGGGGGAGCACCTGATCACCGCAGATGATCCGCTTGCTCTCCCGTTGATAGAACAGAAGCTGGCCGCGGGCATGTCCGGGAGCGGCGATCGTTTCCCAATCGAGGCCGTTCATCGCGATCCTTCCGCCCGCTTCGATGAAATCGACCGCCGGCTGCGGGGACACCTTCGCCACGAAGCTTTCCAGGTGGCCGGCTATCCCTTCCCGGAGCACATCCGGCATGCCGTGCGCCTTGAAGAGCGCATTCAGATCCGTCTCGAACGACCGCTTAGGCCCCCACAGCCGCAGCGTGTAATCGCGGGCTGCGCGCGACATATATACAGGCGCCCCGCTCCGCTCCTGAAACCAACCGGCAAGCCCGTAATGGTCCGGGTGCTGATGGGTCAGCACGATGCGCTCGATCGAGCCGAAGCCGATTCGCCGTTCCTTCAGCACGGCTTCCCATAGCGCTACCGCCTCTTCCGTATGCAGCCCCGGGTCGATCAGCGTCCATCCGCCTCCCGGCTCGGGCAACAAATAGGCGTTGACCCAGCGGAGCGAGAAGGGGAGCGGAACTTTGATCTGCAGCCAGCCATCCGGCCACGCCGTTACCGGCTCGCGCCTGCCGCCGGCGCCGTTCAACGTGCCGCCCTCCCGATCAGAATCAGTCTCGGCGAAGTTGCTTGCTCGTACGGCTGACCGTCGTACCCGCCGTATATTCTCCTCAGTTCGAGACCAGCCTCCGCGAGCGCCCGTTCAAACCAGTCGCGCCCAAGCAGCCGTACGCGTTCCTCGTAGTGCCGTTCCCCGTCTTCCGTTCGGATGGTGATCGTTTTGATCACGAAGCCGTCCTCGATTCGCCGCCGCTCCTCGATCGTCCAGCCGGTCTCGGGATCGACCCTTTCCGAATGCGGCACAAGATTGCGCTCGACGAAGACCGGGTTCAAGTAATCGATCAGAAATTGGCCGGCAGGCCGCAACACTCGCCGCAGCTCGCGCAGCACCGCGCAATTGTCGCGTTCATCGGTGAAATAGCCGAACGAGGTGAACAGATTGACCGTAACGTCGAAACGTCCGTCCGCAAACGGCAGCCGGCGCATATCGCCGCGCACCCATTCGACCCGGCCGCCTTCATCTTTTGCCCGCGCTTCGGCGAGCAGCGTTTCCGACAAATCCAGCCCCGTTACCCGGTAGCCGAGATCGGCAAGCGACAGCGCGTGCCTTCCCATGCCGCAGCCGACATCCAGCACTTCCGCCCCGGGCGGCAATGCCAGCCATCCGGCCATGTTCCGCACTTCCCGCTCCGCATTCTCCCTGTCCCGGTGCCTGTAGACGACCATATAATCAGAGCCGAAGCTCTTTTCATACCATTCCGGCATTGTACATTCCTCCCTGCGTGCATCGAAACCGCCGCATATCGTATCCATTTTACTGCAATCGTCCGCGGCGAGCAAAATCAACAGAGGCCAGCGACAGCAAGAAACGTTCGGGGCGCTCGGAAAATAGCCGTTTGGGCGGCTGTTTATCTTGATTTCGGAGGCGAACGTCGATCCGTTCGGGACCTTTTGGACCTGCCGACCGTTCTGAAACGGATGAGCCCGTGAGCCCGGAAGCGAGGCGGGGGCGACAGGTTGTCCCGGAGCCGCTGCGCGACGGTATGGAGCCGCCCGATTGCAGCCGGACAACAGCCACGACGCCAGTTCGATGCTCGTTTAGCCCCGGGACCTGTTCGATGCCGTTTAGCCCCGGGACCTGTTCGATGCCGTTTAGCCCTAGCACCTGTTCGATGCCGTTTAGCCCTAGCACCTGTTCGCCGCTGTTTTCATTCGTGTTAAATTGTTAAATCAACCAATCCTGCAAAAGTCAGGCTGTT
>NZ_BOVJ01000237.1 GCF_018403665.1 Paenibacillus cisolokensis | reverse complement strand
GTCAGCGGCATGGGAGTCTAAGTTTAGACATTTGATCGCCTCGTCGTTTCTCATAAAAATAATGGGGTGCATTTGGTAAAAAAACGTTAGATTTTGAATGGAATACCCGTCTATTAATTAAAACAACTCATCGGTGTAGTCATCGCATTGGTTTCTACCATTCAGGAGATGGAGGGATGTTTCGGCAGTCAAAGTTATGGAAATTAGACTTACATCGAATCGTTGGAAGAGCGCTTGTCAAATCAAATTATTTTTAGGAGTTGATCAAATGAGGATGAAAGTTTTGACCACGCTGTTAGTGCTCGTGATGATGTTTTCTCTTGCTTCGATTTCCTTCGCCTCTCCGGTAGCACCGGTGGAAGGGCCCTCCAGTGGTGATGGCGGAGACTTTTCGATCTTGGATACTATCTATATTGATTCGAGCCATTCTGGGAAGACCGCTTTTGATCAATCGTTCACCGTTAGTCCCGACAGTGACAAGAACTTAAACATTTGGGTTAAGAACGACGGTTCCAGTAGCGTAGATGTTTTTGTAGAGCATATCGATTCTGGCAAACAATATCCGACGTATACGGTTGGCTCAGGTGAGCAATTGACGAGGACGTTTAATATGCCGGACGGAAGTTATTTATATGGGGAATTTCGGGTTTACGTATACACAACTGACGGATCTGAAATGAACATCAAGGTTCGCGCACGTGGATATTAAGTTATAGGAATTTAGATACTCTATTCTTCCTCAAAAAAGCAACTCTCTATGAGTTGCTTTTTTTATATAGGGACTCAGCATAGGCTTCATCAATAGATGACTTGCCATGACACAACGAAACCAATACCGCCAAGGGCGAGTACTGTAGTAATCTTGGGTGGATACAGGCGGAATGATGATGTTCCGATAAGGGGAGGCTTATTTTGAAAACGCGAAAATTATTTCATAACGCGACCAAGAGGCTATGCTGAATCAGCAGGAGTCGAATTTGGCAACTTGGTGTAATGGATGGAAGAAATTTTAGGTATTTACTTCTAGACCTACAATCTGTAGAATAAATTAAACTACATAATGTAGATTAAAATAAAGCGAGCTGGGATCATGAATTTACAAGCCAAAGTGCTGATTTTAAGACAATATGAAACCTATTGTTATCAGGTTTCATCATTCATCGTTCAAGATGAACAATTATCGATACAAGCAGCTCAATCGGCTCTCCTGAAGCTTGCAACCGACTCGTCCTTTTTTGTAAAGCCTGAGCATGAACAGAAGCGAATCATACAGAAGGTGACCATACGCTCAGCGTTAGAAGTCTACACCCAAAAGATAAAAACATGTTGACAAATTGAACTACATAATGTAGATTTAACTACATGATGTAGATTAACTTTTCCTACAATGTGTAGAATGAATAAGGAGGGTGTCCATGGCAAAGTGGCAAAAAATTTCCGAAGCTGAGAAGCAAATTATGGACATTATTTGGTCCTATGACCGTCCGGTAACAACGGCTGAAATTTTGACTGAACTGCCTGAGGACAAGGCGTGGAAGCAAAACACCGTCATCACGTTTTTGGCGCGTCTGATGGAAAAAGGCATGGTGACAGCGACAAGGGTGGGGAAGGCCAATCAATACGAGGCTCGTCTGACGGAACAGGAATACCGGAATCTGGAAACCAAACGGTTTATCCGGGATGTTCATCAAGGCTCCGTGTCCGGTTTGATTAGCGCGCTGTGCGACAGTGGAGATTTAACGAAGGAAGATATTGAAGAATTGATGAAACGACTGCGAGAGTAGAGAGGCCGACATGAATGATTTATATTATCCTTTACTCTTGATGTCTGCCGCAGCGTCCATACTATACCTATTGTTGAGGCTGCTCAGCAAGTGGACACAGCATTATTTCACCGCCACATGGCATTACTACTCGCATGTTTTTCTGTACACGTTATTCTTTATTCCTTATTTTAAGTTGATTTCCTGGCTCAACCCGAAGATGTTGGGCATCGTTCCGAATACGGTGGAGTCTCCGATCGATGCTCCGATTGAACAGGCAAGTCGAGAATTGCCAGAATCAACGGTCGTTTCGGATGCAAGCCATCTGATCACGGCGGAACAGATGAGTAACGAACCAAGCGGCTTCCTTTTTAACTTATGGAATGTCATCCCTTATGTTATGGCGGCCGGGACGATCGTTTTTCTGACCGCTGCCCTGATTCAGAATATCAAGATTCATCGCCGGATTTTCGCTTTGTGTGAATTAACCGAAGATCCGGATATTCTTAGGGAGCTTTCCGCCAGCAAGAAGAAGCTGGGCGTGTCGAAAGAAATCCCGGTCTACTTGTCGCCTTACATCAGCACCCCTTTTCTGTACGGATTGTTAAAACCGCGTATTGTGCTGCCGGCGGCTATGGCGTTTACGGCAGAAGAATACCGTCAAATCTTTCTTCACGAACTGACGCACGATCGACGCCGGGATGTATGGGTCAAATGCTTGCTCCTCTGTGCCAATGCGCTGCACTGGTTCAATCCGTTGGCATATATGGCGAGACGGGACGTCGACCGGTATTGTGAACTATCCTGCGATGAGCAGATTGTTCAACCGATGAATATGGCGGAGAGGAGACAATATTGCGAGTTGCTGTTACATGTCCTGTGGAAGGCGGCTGACCAAAGAGCCAAATTGTATTCCGCTTTTAGCGACAAGCGAAAGCACCTGGAGAGGAGAATTCGCATGATCTTAAAAACGGACGGAGCAAAACGCAAAAAGTACGTTCGTCTGTTCGCGACGATGGCTACCCTGCTTCTGATGATTTTCGGAACGTCTGCCGTTTATGGGGCCATGAGTGCCCATGATGCACCGCTAAAGTCGGATCAGGTGGTATTCAATCAAAATGGCTGTGCGCTTGTAAGTGATAAAGTCCAAAACATTGGCCCCGTTGCTGTAGAGCAACTAACTGCCAGCATAGAGTCGTTTGATACTTACGACGAAATTAAACCGGGTGAATGTGAAAACTTGGGCGGCTCCACTCTCCATAAAGGTGATGTGATATCGCTAAAGTATGCCTATACGGGCGGCGACCTGAAGGTCTATCTGCTGGAGTATGATGCCCAAACGCTTGAAGATGGCAGGTTAATGGATAGCGGCTCGAATTACACGATTCCCGAAGACGGCCACTACTATTTCATACTACAAAACGGATCGCAAACGGAATCGAGTGAAGAGGTAGAGATGTCGGTTCGTTATCAAATCGATTCTTAAATCATCGCTTTATGCAAAGAGCGGTATGCTTTCTTCGTTGAGAGCATGCTGCTTTTATTCGTTGTCACATCTCTTGGCATCCGTTACAGGGAAAATATGGATCCTTCATGAAGTGGTTGTCCTGGATAGGTATAAGGAGTTAATGGTTCCGCAGCCTGCAAGTACAGTGAAATCTGAAATTTCTCCGGATCTTCTTCAGCGGTCGGCTTCGATTTTCAATCGCGTCATGGCAAACAAATTATTTAAAAAGAGGGATGCGGTTAATGACCCTGCCGGGTCACAGGCTATGATGAAAATGTAATCATAGTCTTCTTCATCATCCCTCATACTGAGATTGAACCGGCCAGTTCGTGGTTTTTTGCGGTGGGTTCGACCCCGAAAACAAAACTGTTCGGACAACCTTGAAGCACAGGCTATCGGACTGCGAGTCCGGATAAAAATCTTCGTTGTTCTCAGGTTGTCTTTCCGGTTCACCATCTTCATGTTGGAGGGATTCTTGCCATGCTGGAAGCTATACTCGAACGTTGCGCGGGACTCGACGTCCACAAGAGACTGTGGCGGCCTGTGTTCTCACTGGTCCTCTCGACCGTTCACCAAAATGCGAAATCCGAACATTTGGAACCATGACGGACGAGCTTATGGAACTTGGGCAATGGCTCGTCGATGAAGGCTGTTCCCACGTCGCCATGGAAAGCACAGGTGTCTATTGGAAATCCGTCTGGAACGTGCTCGAGGCGTTCGACTTGGATCTCCTGCTTGCCAATGCGCACCATGTTAAAAATCTTCCTGGCCGCAAGACCGACATGAAAGACGCCGAATGGATCGCCAAACTGTTGCGTTGCGGTCTCATTGAGGGCAGTTTTGTTCCCTATGAAGACATTCGCGATCTCCGAGATCTCACCCGTTACCGCAAAAATTGGTGCAAGACGCCACTTCGGAGAAGAAACGCATCCACAAATTGCTTCAGGATGCGAACATTAAGCTGACCACCCATATGTCGGACATCTTCGGAGTCTCCGGCCGTCTCTTGTTCCAAAAGATCGTTAACGGCGAGGTCATCACGATGGAATTTCTCGAAACGCATATGAAAGGAGCCCTCAAACACAAGTCACCCAAATTGCTTCAGACGTTGAACGGACGACTTCGCAAACACCATCGGGATATGATTCGTTTTTCCTGGGATCATCTTGTGTATCTGGAGAAACAAATCGAGCAGGTCGAGCAGGATATCCGCCGCCGTCTGGCCGACAAGCAAGAGGCGCTGGACCTGCTGAACACGATCCCGGGTGTTAACGAGCAGGCTGCCTCGGTCATCATCGCGGAAATGGGGACGGATATGACCCGTTTCAAAGACGATCATCATCTGGCTGCATGGGCTGGTGTCAGTCCCGGAAATCACCAAAGTGCGGGTAAAAAACGAACTCGGGCCCGATCCGGAAACAATCACTTGAAATTGTGCGAATGCGCTTGGGCAGCATCGATGACTCGCAATACGCGACTTTCTGCAAGGTATTGGAACTGGGTTAAGCGGCTTGGCAAGA
>NZ_BOVJ01000236.1 GCF_018403665.1 Paenibacillus cisolokensis | reverse complement strand
GCTCGTTGTTCAGTTTTCAAAGAACAAATGCTGCTTTCGTTTCACCGCCGTTTCAGCGGCGACTTTTATAATATATCACGCCCCCCTGCTAGATTGCAAGTGTTTTTTATAAAAAAAATAACTGTAAAATAATCCCTTCTAGTTAAGGGGTAAGAAGAGAAAAGCCGCCGGCCCGAACCGGCGGTTTCTTGATCTTAGGATGAGGAAATGACCTCTTGAATATGCAAATGCCGTTCCGTCGGCAACCGGATAATCGTACCGGCGACGGACACCCACGGCCTTGTCGGCTGTTGGGAATCGGAAAATACGATTTCGCCGATCCGGTTGTCGCTAAGACGGACGACGGTTCCAACATGAAAACTCGTCACCTTGTCGATGAATGTCCGTACATACGACGCATCAAGCTTGCCGAAAGCATCTTGCTGGATTTGCTCCAAAACGAGATAAGGCGACAGGGCATCCCGATACGTCTTGCGAAGCGTCATCGCATGGAATACGTCCGCTATCGCGACCAGGCGCGCATAAGGATGGATTTTGGAGCCATTGACGCCAAGAGGATAGCCGCTGCCGTCCATTCGTTCGTGATGCTGCAGCACGGCCAGCTTGACCCCTTCATTCAAAGACGCGATGTTTTTGACCAGCTGATACCCGAGCACCGGATGCTGTCTGATTTCTTCCCGCTCGGCTTCGGTCAGCGAAGACGACTTTTGCAGAAGCGATCGGTCGATCTTCGCATTCCCGATATCGTGCAGCAAACCGGCAAGCGCAATTTGCATCCAGTCCTTGCGGGAAAAACCGTTCCATTGCGCCAGCAGATAAGCCGTCATGGCGGTCATGACACTGCTGTGGAATAAACTGTCCTCGTCCGTCTTCCGTTTCGGCATAAAGGTCAGGATGTTGTATTCGCTGCTATAACTGAGCAATTGTTCTAGCGAACTGCGAATGTCGAAAACCGGCAGCGCTCTGCCGCCGGCCGCGTCGGCGAAAGCTTTCTTCAGCACCGCTATCGATTCGGAATAAGCCCGCAGCAAGCCCGATTTCGGTTCTTCTGCTCCGTGAGACCGGTTAGCGGATGCTTCGTCCCCTTTCGGTTCTCCGCTTTTGCTTTCCTCTTTTTCAAGCTCGATGTGCTTAATCAGAAAAGCTTGCAAAATTTCGAGTTCGCGAGCAGTGATGACTTTGCCTTTCCGGAGAAGCGTACCGCCCTGTGCAGTTACAACGTCCTTCGCCAGGATATCGCCAACCTGTACGTGCGCCAACGGTACCATCATCACTGTCGATCCCCCTATGCTTCGCCGTCATCCGAACGATCGTTTTCATCGTGATCGGAGTCCGAATCGGAACTTTCATTCCGATCTTCGGCGCCTCCCTGCTGAGCGTCCTCTTCGTTGCGAGCCACCCGCGTCACGCTGGCGACCGCATCCTCATCGCGAATATGGATCAGCTTGACCCCTTGCGTATTTCTCCCCATCGTGGAGATCCCCGCCATGCTTGTCCGAATCAGCGTGCCGGAGGTTGTCATAATCATCAGGTCCTCATCGTTATTCACTACTTTCAGGCTGACGATCTGACCGTTCTTTTCCGTCACATTCAACGTCTTGATCCCTTTGCCGCCCCGGCTCTGTATCCGGTATTCGCTCATCGGCGTCCGCTTGCCGTAACCTTTGGCCGTCACGATCAATACGTCCTGATCCGGCACGACGACATCCATGTCGATGACCGTATCGTTCTCTTCCAGTTGAATGCCTTTAACGCCTGTCGCCGAACGCCCCATCGAACGAACGTCGCTTTCCGGGAAACGGATCGACATTCCTTGACTGGTGCCCATAATGATCTCCCGGTTGCCGTCTGTCAGCTTGACGCCGATAAGCGCGTCGTCTTCCCGCAAATTGATAGCGATCAATCCGATTTTGCGGATGTTCGCGTAATCGTCGAGCGGCGTTTTCTTCACAATCCCTTGCCGGGTCGCGAAGAACAAATATTGGTCGCTATTGAACGATTCGACCGGGATTACCGCATTTATCGTCTCGCCCTGTTCGATCTGAATCAAATTAATGATCGGCGTTCCCCGGGCGGTGCGGCTCAAATCCGGAATTTCGTAGGCTTTAAGCCGGTACACTTTGCCCTTGTCCGTAAAGAACAGCAAGTATTGATGCGTATTGGAGACGAACAAATGCTCGACAAAATCGTCGCTCTTCGTCTCCATGCCGATAACGCCCCGTCCGCCGCGCTTCTGGCTGCGGTATGTGGTGACCGGCAAGCGCTTGATATAGCCGGTATGCGTAATCGTAATGATGACATCCTCTTGCGGGATCAGATCTTCGTCGAGAATTTCGGTGTCGCTCGCCGTAATTTCGGTGCGGCGCTCGTCTCCGAACTTCCGCTTGATCTCCTCGAGCTCGTCGCTAATAATTTGCAGCACAAGCTGTTCGTCCGCCAGGATGGCCTTATATTCCGCGATTTTAACGAGAAGCTCGGCATATTCCGCTTCGATGTTTTCGCGTTCCAGGCCCGTCAGCCGCTGCAGCCGCATCTCCAGAATGGCTTGCGCCTGCTCGTAGCTGAGCGAGAACCGGGTTATCAATCCTTCACGGGCGATGTCCGTCGTCCGGGAGCCGCGAATCAGCGCGATCACTTCATCCAGATTGTCCAGCGCAATGCGCAAACCTTCCAGAATATGGGCGCGCGCTCGGCCTTTTCAGGTCGTATTCCGTTCGCCTGCGTATAACTTCGATCTGATGCTGCAAATAATAGTACAGCATATCGCGCAGATTTAGCACTTTGGGCTCGCGGTTGACCAGGGCCAGCATATTGATCCCGAAAGTGGATTGCATCTGCGTATGCTTGTACAAATTGTTCAGGATGACGTTCGGATTGACGTCCCGTCTAAGCTCGATCACAATCCGCATGCCGTTGCGATCGGATTCGTCCCGCAAATCGGTAATGCCGTCGATTTTCTTCTCCCTGACGAGCTCGGCGATTTTTCGACGAGCCGCGCTTTAATGACCTGATACGGCAGCTCGTGCACGATAATGCGCGCCTTGCCGCCGCTTTCCTCGATCGTGGCGCGCGCACGCATCGTGATCGATCCCCGTCCGGTCTGGTAAGCCTGCCTGATGCCGGCACGGCCGAGAATGAAACCCGCGGTCGGGAAATCCGGCCCTTTGATATATTCCATCAAATCGAGCGAAGTCAGATCCGGATCGCGAATAAGAGCCTGCACGCCGTCAATAACCTCGACCAGATTATGCGGCGGAATGTTAGTCGCCATCCCTACCGCAATGCCGCCGACGCCGTTGACGAGCAGATTCGGATACCGCGCGGGCAGCACGGCCGGTTCCTGCTCTTCGCCGTCGTAGTTCGGCACGAAGTCGATCGTGTCCTTATTGATGTCGCGCAGCATTTCCATGGCGATTTTGGACAACCGGGCTTCGGTATACCGCATCGCCGCCGCCATATCGCCGTCAATCGAACCGAAGTTGCCGTGTCCGTCGACAAGCATATAGCGCATGGAGAAGTCTTGCGCCATGCGAACCATCGTATCGTAAACCGCAGAATCCCCGTGCGGATGGTATTTGCCGATAACTTCGCCTACGATTCTGGCGGATTTTTTGTGCGGCTTGTCCGGAGACATGCCAAGTTCCGACATCGCATACAAAATACGACGGTGAACCGGCTTCAGTCCATCTCGTACATCCGGGAGCGCGCGGCTGACGATAATGCTCATCGCATAATCCATGAAAGAATCCCGCATCTCCGTTCCGATATCGCGTTCCCGCACCTTCGAACGTTGTTCTTCCGCCATTGTCTACCTCCTGATTTCTATCAGTCCGGACATTACCGGCAATCGATTCGTCGTTACAGTTATCTGAAAATAAAAACGGTTATATTTCAGTCTCTCACATCTTGGCCGCGAATAAACGTCGCCGCCTTTTGACGCCGTCGTTAAAAATATACGGAATCTGCGGCAAAATGGGTGACGGCCCCCCGCACTTTACCCATCCGTCGTCATAATATAGCAATAAATATTATTATAGCATTGAAACGAATCCCTGTCTCTTATTAGGAGGACGCAGTTCATCAGAAAAAAGGCGGGTGACCTTTATTTGCGCATACAACGCGTTCGCAGCAAATGGAAAAAACCGGCGCGCTGCTGCAGTCCGCAGAATTGAAAAAGCATGTCCCCGATACCCGGTGGTTCGGACGCAAATCGCTCCAGGACATGCTGGATCAATATGGCATGGTGTATGTGAAACCGGATAACGGCTCGTTCGGCAAAGGCGTATTCCGCGTCGAGCGTCTCCATCCGCCGCAGGTCGGCTACCAGTTTCGAATCGGCACTTCGACGCACCATGCGGCAACGTTCGATAAACTGTATGAACAGCTTCAGCAGCGAACGGGAAAGCGGCCATACCTGGTTCAGCGCGGCATTCATTTGCTTACCCACCGCAAGCGAAGATTCGACGTACGGGTTATGGTGCAAAAAATCCGCATGGAGTATGGGAAACGACAGGCATGATCGGCAGGCTGGGCGACCCCCGCAAAATCGTTACAAACTATCACAACGGGGCCACGCCGATGTCGCTTTCCAGACTGATGACGCAGCATCTGCCTTCCGCCAAGCAGCAGTCGTTCACGGCACGCTTGGCGTCGCTCGGAGCCTTGGCCGCCCGCCAGCTCGAAACCCGCTATCCGCGGCTTAAGGAAATCGGCGTCGATGTGGCGGTCGACAAAGATTTGTTCCCCTGGATATTGGAGATCAACACCTTGCCGGACCCGTTTCTGTTTCGCAAACTGAACGACAAACGCGTATTCCGGAAAATTTACCGGTATGCTGTTTCCTACGGCCGATTCAAACGAAACGGCCGGGCGGCAAGCCGATGATTCCGAAAAGCCGTCCGATGGAACCGGACGGCTTTTGGCGTTTGATAGTCGATGTCAAATATCGAGATTTTTAACGAATTTCGCATACTGCTGAATGAAATCGCGGCGAGGCTCGACGTTGTCGCCCATCAGCGTATCGAATATGGCATCCGCTTCCATGGCGTCGTCAATCGTCACCTGCAGCATCGTCCGGCTCTCGGGGTCCATCGTCGTCTCCCACAGCTGGCTCGCGTTCATCTCCCCGAGACCTTTATAACGCTGCACGTTCACTTTGGCGCCTTCGCCGAATTCTTTGATAATCTGATCCCGCTCCTGCTCGGTCTGGGCGTAACGCACCGTCTTGTTCCGCTCGATCTTGAAGAGCGGCGGCTGCGCAATATAGATATAGCCGGCCTCGATAATTTTGCGCATGTACCGGTAGAAAAACGTAAGCAGCAGCGTCCGGATATGGGCGCCGTCGACGTCCGCGTCCGTCATAATAATGACTTTATGGTAACGCGCCTTCGAAAGATCAAAGTCGTCGCCGATGCCGGTGCCGAGCGCTGTAATAATAGCCCGTATTTCGGCGTTGCTGAGTATCCGGTCAAGGCGGGCTTTCTCGACGTTCAAAATTTTGCCCCTGAGCGGCAAGATGGCCTGGAAGTGGCGGTCCCGCCCCTGCTTGGCCGATCCTCCCGCGGAATCGCCTTCGACGATGTACAGCTCGCTGATGGACGCATCCTTGGACGAGCAGTCGGCCAGCTTGCCCGGAAGCGAACTGACTTCGAGCGCGCTCTTGCGCCGCGTCAGCTCACGCGCCTTCCGCGCCGCTTCGCGCGCCCGCGCCGCCTGCAGCCCCTTCTCCACAATTTTTCGCGAAACGGAGGGGTTCTCATCCAGAAATTCCTGGAATTTCTCGGCGAATAGCGACTCCACGATGCCCCGCACTTCGCTGTTGCCAAGCTTCGTTTTCGTCTGTCCTTCAAACTGCGGCTCGGGAATTTTAACGGAGATGATCGCCGTCAGTCCTTCGCGCACGTCGTCGCCGGACAGATTCGTGCCGCCGTCCTTGATCGTGTTCGTTTTGCGGGCGTAGTCGTTAATAATCCGGGTCAACGCGCTCTTGAATCCGGATTCGTGCGTACCGCCCTCATGCGTATTGATGTTGTTCGCGAACGAATAAATATTTTCGCTGTAGCTGTCGTTGTATTGAAGGGCGACCTCGACCTGAATATGGTCTTTCATCCCTTCGACATAAATCGGTTTTTCATGCAGCGGCTCTTTGTTGCGGTTCAAATATTCGACAAACTCGATAATCCCGCCTTCATAATGGTACGTGTTGGAGGCGCCGGTCCGCTCGTCCAGCAGCGAGATCGTAATGCCCTTGTTGAGGAACGCAAGCTCCCGGATCCGGGACTGCAGCACCTCGTATTCGAATACGGTCGTTTCCGTAAAAATTTCGGGATCGGGTTTGAAGCGCGTCTGGGTTCCCGTCTCGTCGGTCTCTCCGACCACTTTCAAATCGTATTGCGGGACGCCGCGACGGTATTCCTGCTGATAAATTTTGCCGTCGCGCTTGACTTGTACGATAACCTGCTCGGAGAGCGCGTTCACGACGGATACGCCGACGCCGTGAAGGCCGCCCGACACTTTGTACCCGTCTCCGCCGAACTTTCCTCCGGCATGGAGAACGGTCATCACCACTTCGAGCGTCGACTTTTTCAGTTTCGGATGTTCGCCGACCGGAATCCCGCGGCCATTGTCGATGACGGTGACGCTGTTATCTTCGTGAATGATGACTTCGATTTTCGTGCAATAGCCGGCCAGCGCCTCGTCAATACTGTTGTCGACGACTTCCCATACGAGATGATGAAGTCCTTTGCCGCTCGTCGATCCGATGTACATGCCCGGGCGCTTGCGAACCGCTTCCAGCCCTTCGAGCACCTGTATCTGACTTTCGTCATACGTATTTTGATTCAATGTCATTGCCCGTTCACTGCTCCTCTCGACTGCTCATCCTGATTGCTGAGGCGACGGAAATCATCAAAATGCCGCAAAATGATGTGCGCGCTTCTTCAGCGTGGAGGACGAAATCGGCGAATAGTAAATTTTCTGTTTGGTCACCACGATAGATTTCGGTTCCTCTTCTCCGATCGTTTCAACGTCCTTGCGCTTGCGGGCTCCCGCCACGAATTGCTTGGAAAGCTTGGAGGATTGCTCAATCGAGATATCGAAAATAGCTACAAGCTCCGCAGCACGAATGATTTTTCGCCGCCCAGATGGATATACACAGCCTCATCCTCCTTACTTGCTCCGTATGCCCCCGGTATATTTATCGCTTTAATGCGTCACTTTGCCATTCTGCACCTGATAGATGCCGGCATCCTGAAGTTTGCCGACATCGACGCTTTCGAGTCCGGTCGTTGTAATGAACGTCTGCACTTTGCTTTGAAATGTTTCGATTAGTTGCGTCTGCCGGTTGCGGTCAAGCTCCGAAAGAACATCGTCCAACAGCAGCAGCGGATATTCCCCGATTTCCTCGCGAATCAGCTCGATCTCCGCCAGCTTTAGCGAAAGCGCGGTCGTACGCTGCTGGCCCTGCGAGCCGTAGACTTGCGCTTCCTTCCCGTTGATCGAGAAGGACATGTCGTCGCGGTGGGGGCCGATCAGCGTCATGCCCCGGCGGATTTCCTGATCCTTTACCTGTGATAACTTTATCATAAATTGATCGAATAAAACAGCTTCATCTTGTTCGAGATCGATCTCGAAGGACGGGCGGTATTGCACATCAAGCTTTTCGCCGCCGGCGGTAATCCCCGCATGGATCTGCTCCGCCCATATTTGCAGTTTATGAATAAAGTGTTTCCTTTTTTCATAATTTTAACACCGTATTCAGCCAACTGCGCGTTCCATACGTCGAGCAGCGCCTCCTGCAGATTCGCCCCCCGCCGGCCGTCTTCAGGTAATTGTTGCGCTGGACGAGCGCCTTGCCATATTGCTGCAGTGTATGCAAATAACCGGGCTGCACCTGGCCGATTTCCATATCGAGAAAACGCCGGCGCACGCCCGGTGTACCTTTCACTATTTCCAAATCTTCCGGAGCGAACATGACGACGTTGAGCGTTCCGACGAAGTCGCTCAATTTGCGCTGTTCCAGTCCGTTGATTTTCGCTTTCTTGCCTTGCGGGGAAAAGGTAAGATCAAGTGTTACCGAGCCATACCGTTTTTCGACCGTTCCCGATATCCGGGCGCTCTCTGCCTGCCAGCCGATCAGCTCGCGGTCCTTGGACGTGCGATGGGATTTGGTGAGCGCCAGCGCGAAGATCGCTTCCAGCAGATTGGTCTTGCCCTGGGCGTTCGGACCGACGAATAAATTGACTTTGCGGTCGGTATCCAGCTCCAGCGAATCGTAGTTGCGGTAATGCTGCAACGTGATCTGTTTCAAAAACACGCGTTATAGCCTCCCGGTCGTTAATCGTTTCGCGAAACGCCGTTTCGGACCGGCGATCAGCGCCGTATAATCTCAAATGCGCCGAATCCTTCGACGTCCACTCGATCTCCGGGGTACAGCTTGCGCCCCCTTCGGTTGTCGGGCTCTCCGTTGATGGCAACGCTGCGCTCCTGCAGGAAAGGCTTGGCCTGGCCTCCCGTATCGATGCACTCGGACAGTTTCAGAAACTGTCCGAGCGTAATGTATTCCGTATGAATGTAAACAGCTTTCATCCGTTGACAAGCTCCTTTCGCCGCGAATCTCTCATCCGTCAACCTGTCGTGCGGTACG
This sequence comes from Paenibacillus cisolokensis, assembly GCF_018403665.1. Classification (GTDB taxonomy): domain Bacteria; phylum Bacillota; class Bacilli; order Paenibacillales; family Paenibacillaceae; genus Paenibacillus_AH; species Paenibacillus_AH cisolokensis. The sequence continues at coordinate 3,571 of NZ_BOVJ01000236.1, read as the reverse complement.
GCAGTATTAGGTGCAGGCTGTAGGGAGCGTCGGTCGGTCGAATGATGATCGGGCTCATCGGTCCCGTAAAGCCGATAAACAGCCGCTCGCTGTCGATAACTTTGAGCGCATCGAGCATATATTTGGAGTTGAACGCGATGCGGAGAGGCTCTCCGTTCAGACTGGCGACGTCGATCTGTTCCGTCACTTTGCCAAGATCCGAAGAACTGGAAGAAATTTCGATCATGCCGTTGTCGAGCGTAACGAGCCGGACGATATTCGTCTTCTCCTCCCTCGACATCAGATAAGCCCGGTCGATCGCGTCGGTCAGCGATTTTGTGTTTAAAACGAGTTCTGTTTTGTACACTTGCGGAATAATCTTGGAAGTGTCGGGATATGTCCCGTCCAGAACGCGGGAATAAAACAGCAGGTTGCCGGTTTTGAACAGCACCTGATTGTCCGCAACGACGATTTCCACCGGTTCGTCCGAGTCGGGGACAAGACGCGACAGCTCGGCCATCGTTCGCGCAGAAATGACAACATTCGAGAAGCGGTAATCGGGATTCGCTTCGACAGTCGCCGTACGCGTGGACAGACGGTGGCGGTCTGTCGCGACGAACTTCAGTTCGCTTCCCTGCAAATTCCAGAGAATACCGGTCAAAATCGGCGTCTGTTCGCTTGTCGAAGCGGAAAAAATCGTTTCGCGCACCATCGTTTTCAGCAGGTCGCCCGGAATCCGGATAATCTCGTTCTCGTTAAGCACAGGCAGCACGGGGAACTCTTCCGGATCGAGCCCGACCATCTGAATGTCGGTCGAACCGGAGCGGATCGAGGTTTGATACCGTTCGCCCACCTCGATTTCGACATCATCGGCCGGAAGTTTCTTGACGATTTCGGCAAAAATTTGGCGGCGAGCACGACGCTGCCGGGCCTGTCTACGCTGGCGACGATACGGTCGCCTTGTTCCGACGGAATGTAGCTTTGAATCGAAATATCGGTGTCGCTTGCCGTCAGCGTAACGCCATGATGCGCTACGTCGAATTTTATGCCGCCGAGTATCGGAATTGCGGGACGCGAGGAAGCGGCTTTCGCCACTTGCTGGATCGCTTCGTTCAATTCGTTCTTTGCAATAGTCAGCTTCAATGAATTCACTCCTAAACGATTACGGGACTTATAGGTTCGCCGCGCCGTGACGGCAGTTGTGCCGATAATATGGGATGATGTATATTATAACATTTTTTCGTAGTAGACGTAGTAGAGCCGCTGAATATGTGGATATGTGTAGAAAATGGCGACGAAACAAGCCTATCCACATGTGCATAGCGTGTGCATAGGCTTGTCCGGTTGTTCACGTATGTTGTTTGACCTTTTCGATCAGATTTTGCACGATTTTGAATAATTCCTGGTCCTGCTTGATCAGCTGGGATATTTTTCATGAGCGTGAATGACGGTCGTATGATCGCGTCCGCCGAACGCTTCGCCAATTTTCGGCAGCGAGAAGTCGGTCAGCTCCCGCGACAGATACATGGCGACCTGACGGGGAAAAGCGACGGCTTTCGTCCGTTTTCTCGCTTTGAAATCTTCGAGCCGCAAACCGTAAAATTCGCCGACTTTCTGCTGAATATCCTGAATCGTAATCATTTTCGGCCGGCCTGACGGGATAATATCTTTGAGCGCTTCCGCCGCCAGATGCGCCGTAATGTCTTCATTAATGAGGGACGAGTAGGCGACGACGCGGATCAGCGCGCCTTCCAGCTCGCGAATGTTCGTGTCGATCTGACTGGCGATATAAGCCATCGCCTCATTCGGGATATCGAGATTTTCCGCTTTGGCCTTCTTGCGCAAAATGGCGATCCGCGTCTCCAAATCCGGAGGCTGGATATCCGTCATCAAGCCCCACTCGAACCGGGATCTCAGCCGCTCTTCCAGCGTCGGAATTTCCTTCGGCGGCCGGTCGCTGGAGATGACGATCTGCTTGCGCTCCTCGTGCAGCGCGTTGAACGTATGGAAAAACTCCTCCTGCGTCGATTCTTTGCCGGCGAGAAACTGGATATCGTCAATAAGCAGCACGTCGATGTTGCGGTATTTCGTCCGGAAACTTTCGCCGCGGTTGTCGCGAATCGCGTTAATGAATTCGTTGGTAAATTTCTCCGACGAGATGTACAGCACTTTGGTGCTCGGATTATGATCCAAAATATAATGGCCGATCGCATGCATCAGGTGCGTCTTGCCCAGTCCGACGCCGCCGTACAAAAACAGCGGATTGTACGATTTGGCCGGCGCTTCCGCTACGGCGAGCGCGGCAGCGTGGGCGAAACGGTTGTTCACGCCGATGACAAAAGTGTCGAATGTATATTTTGGATTCAGCGCATGCGTAAAAGTCTCTTCCTGGACGGCGGGAGCCGGCGCGGATGGTTGGGACGGTGCGGCAGGCTCGGGATATTTGGCCTCCTCTTCGATCTCGAACTTGACGTCGATCTGTCGGTTCAAGCATTCGTAGAGCGTGTTGCGCACCAGCTTCGTGTAGCGACCTTCGAGCCATTCTACGGCAAATGCGGTGGGCGCCGTAACGACAATTTTGGAGTCGTCGACAAAATAAGCTTTCGTCGCCTTGAACCACGTATCGAAGCTCGGCTTGCTCAGTTTCGTCTGAATCATTGACAATACTTGGTGCCATATTTCGTTGGCATGACTGTCCACAGACTGTCACTCCTTATTTATTCTGCCGAAATTCGGCGGGAAATGCGAAAAAACTGTCGAATGGACGGACTGTTTCAGGATATCATCCACAATATGAAGTAACGATTGATCGCAATCGGTCAAGAAGGGGATAAATTGTTCACAATGTTATCCACAGACTGTTGATAATGCGGAGTTCATTCGGGAGTCATCCACAACTAAAACAAATTCATCATAGCAAAATCAGCCCTTTATTTCAACGAAGAAGCGGATTTTATCCACAATTTCAATAGGTTGTGTATAACAGTTATAGACAACCACTAGATATTGTTTACAGCCTGTTAAAAATTCGACAAAAACCGCCGCTTGCGTGAAAATGTTATTCACATGTTGCTAATTCGACGGCGTCTGACGGCCGTCGCGAATGTTATCCACAATCGCCGGTTCGATCCGTCTGCCCGTTCGGCCGGCGCATTGACATTTGAGGCCGGACGTGGTTAAATGGTAAAAGACTTTTTATGAGAAATATAAGGGAAGTATACGATTCGGGTTATGCTTGGCTTATATTTCGAACGCGAAAACGATGCTTATCCGCCTGAGACGAAGACGGCGAAGCCGTTTGCGCCAGGGTCAGGTTAAGCAGGACTGGATCTGCCGAGTGGAGGTGCTAACAAAATATGAAACCGACGTTCAAACCGAACGTAAGCAAACGCAAGAAGGTGCACGGCTTCCGCAAGCGGATGAGCACGAAGAACGGCCGTAAAGTGCTGGCTGCTCGCCGCAAGAAGGGAAGAAAAGTGATCAGCGCCTAAAGGGAAGACCACGTCCGGTGGTCTTTTTTTTTCGGTTTTACGCGAATTCGCGAATGATGGCCGGTAAAATACCGGAAACGGAGTCTAATTTTGCTTACCGG
>NZ_BOVJ01000235.1 GCF_018403665.1 Paenibacillus cisolokensis | reverse complement strand
GTCAGTGTCAAGTCAGTGTGGGCAATTCATTAAGGGAACAAAACGAACTACATAAAGAACCCTTGCCCCTGTAAGCGCTTTGCCTTGATCATTCTCCAAACAAAAGATACATTTACCTAAATTTGTAAGATTACCCTCGAAGCCCTTTAAGAGCCATTCCCGTCGGGCTGCTTTGTTTGGGGCCTTGAAGCAAGCGAATCATTCCCGTTACACAGCCTTTCGCTTGTTGCGTGATCTCCTTCATTAGCCGCCGCATATTTACGGCGTTTCTCCCTACATTTGGTTTCCGCTCTACATCCGTCGCAAAAGTCACGAATTGGGCTTCTTGTCTTCTCATCATCGTTCGCAGCATCGCTCTTACACCGCGCTCGCTCCAGCTGTATCCGCCTCGCTTCGTTCGCTTAGCGAAGATGCGCATCTGCGATTCCGCACTCCCCATCGGGCGCATAGCGCTGGTGTCGATTCCGTTGGCGCAAAGCGTCTTCCGGTAGTCGTCCAAATGCCTCTGATGCCGCTTCAGATAACTCTTGTACTGTTTCCATTGCTCCTCCGCGATCTCGTGCTCTGCCACGCCTTCCAAAGCCGCCATCAACGCCGCAGCGTCCTGCTTGGCGAGGGATTTTTTACGGCCTCCCATACACTCGGCAGATGGCCGACAAAACGCTTGAGATCGCGTGCGACATGGAAACGGTCAAGCATGTACAAGCATTGATGGAAGTACGATTCACATTCCCCGATCCACGCCGCTCCGTCTCCGTTTACGACAAGCCACGTGTTCTCATCGATTTCGTAGCGCTCCGCCAGGAAGTCTCCAAACCCTTCCCAGAAGTTGCCCCCGGCCGTATGCAGGTAGTGTTGCTTATTCTTCAGTCGGACACGCTTGCCGCTTTTCTCCCAGCCTTCGTGCACAACCGCAATCGCGTTCTCCATTCCATGCTTCTTGCTCCGCTGCAGTTTCGTGTACAAGCCGTCCACTTCCACGAACAGCACGCGCGCCGGTCGCCGCTTTGCAGCCCTTGTCTCTTGCTCCGCCTTTTCGAGCAGCTTCTCCCGAATCGCCTGATGGCTTAGCACGTTGTACCCTAACAATTGCTCCAGCCGCTTCGCGCTGTCCCGATAGGACGGACCTTGGCTCGCGAACGCAATCGCCGTCTCTTCCAAATGCGGGCTGACTTTCCCTCGCCCTTCGAATTGCAGCAGGCGATCCAGCAGATATACATACTTGTCACTCTGTCGATCCACGTACAATCTCCGTTTGAACCGGATATGCCCGAACACGGTGTTGACGCTGGTTTCGCGTTCTTCTTTCACACGGTAACGTGATCGGTCCCGCTGCTCAAGAATCTGCTGGTCCATCATTTCCAGCGCCTTCGTCATGGCGCTGGCGAACGCCTCTTGCATTTTCCGCAGCATCCATTGCTCAAGCTCTTTCATCGTCGGTATCGTTGTGGTAAAGTGGCTCATAGGGGCTTTCTCCTTCTTGGTGTGTTGTCGGCAAACATCACTTTACCAAGGGAGAAGCTCTTTTTCTATGTTCGCTTTTTCCAGTTCCTACCCCCACGGAAATTTTACACTAAC
>NZ_BOVJ01000234.1 GCF_018403665.1 Paenibacillus cisolokensis | reverse complement strand
CTTTGATGCAACGCTAGTGGTATGACGCGCCGTATTGCTTGTCGAATGCCGACCGGTCCTTGTTCAGCAATTCGAGCGCTTCCGGCTTGAACTGGTCCTTGCCGTCGATCGTATCGTACGTGACGCCCTTCTCGCCCAGGTACAAATCTTTGTTTCCTTCCTCGCTGATCAGATAGGTGAGAAACCGGATCGCTCTCTCCTTGTCCTTGACGTCCTTGGAGATCAGCGTCACCGTCCAGCCGGAGATGCCCGGTCCGGCCAGCGTCGGCGGGTCCATATTGCTGTTCGCGGGACCGTCCACCGCGATATAGACGGAGTTCGGATCGTTCGCATACAGCACGTTTTGCTGAGCGGCAAAGTCGCTGCGCTGGTACAGCATCGCGAAATAGCGGCCCTGGGCGATTTTCTCTTCCATCTGCGGACGTTTGTCGATGAAGATGTCCTTGGCGAGCAGACCTTCCTCTTCCGCCTTGCGGAACGTCTTCAACCACCGGATATATTCGGGATCGGTCACCCGATCGTAGAGCTTCCCGTCCTTCTCCATCGGAATGGCGAGGAAGTTTTGCAGGTAGCCTTCCAGCGAATAGTTGCCGGTCTCGCTGAATTCGTGAAGGCCGATCGGAATAAGCGGCTGTCCGTTCACGTCCGGGAACTTCTCCTTCGCCGCCTTGAGCGCATTCAGAAAGCCTTCGGGCGTCCGCATGTCCGGCTTGCCGAGCGCTTCGTACATGTCCTTGCGGACGACGAACGTCTGGTTGGACGTATATTCGCGGGAATATTTCTCGAAGTCTTTCGGAGAAGACGAGGCGTTCGGATATGCGTACACATTGCCGTCATCCTTCGTGTACCAGGACAGCTTGGCCGGATCGGCCACCTTGAAGAAATACGGGTCGTACTGCTCGGCCAGCTCGTTAAGCGGCAGCACCAGCCCGCCGTCGATCATCGCCTGGACGCCGTCCTCGTACCAGCCCAGCGTAATGAAATCCGGCAGCTTGCCCGAAGCGATCATCGTATTCAATTTCTCGTTTCCGGCCGGGACGATGAAATTGATATCGACGCCGGTTTTCTTGGTTACATACTGGCTTGTCGGATCCACCCCCCATTTGTTCGGAAACCAGGAGAAGTTCAAATACCAGTCGAACGTAATCGGCGAGGTGTCCGCCTTCCAGCCCGGCTCATCCGGATTGGCCGGCTGGCTTTCTTCTTTCGGCGTTTCGCCGGCCGGTTCCTTCTTGGCGGCCCCCTGGTCTTCCCCGGCCGTGCTTCCGCCGCCCGAACAAGCCGCCAATGCGAATACGAGACCGAAGATCAGCGCGAGCGCCAGCAGTTTTTTCGCCCTGTCGTTTGCCATCCTTTACCTACCCCTTTTCGATTTATAAGTTTCAGGTTATGGAAACTCCCTAGCCCTTGATCGAACCGATCATCAGCCCTCTGACAAAATATTTTTGCAGGAACGGATAAACGAATACGATCGGCGCGGTGGTTACCACCATCGTCGCCAGCTTGACGGACTGGGAGGTGACGCTTTTGGATATGCCGCCGGGCATGGCCGCCACCATCTGGTTGGAGCTCGATTGCGCGACGACGCGGTACAGAAAGGTCTGGATCGGCTGCAAATCCTGGTTGTTGATATAAATCATGCCCGTGAAATAATCGTTCCACTGATATACGCCGTGAAACAGCGCAATGGTGGCGACGACGGGCATCGATACCGGAATGATGATCCGGCAGAAGATCGACAGGTCGTTGGCCCCGTCGATGCGCGCGGCTTCTTCCAGCCCTTCGGGTATATCGCGGAAAAAGGACAGGAAGATGATAAGATGGAAGAAACTGAACATGGCCGGTATGATGTAAACGAGAAAACTGTCGAGCAGGTGCAGGTCGCGAATGAGCAAATAGTACGGAATGAGACCGCCGCCGAAAAACAGCGTGATCGTGCCGACGGTCATGTACAGGTTGCGGCCGATCAGTTCCTTGCGCGATACCGCATAGGCGACCATCGCCGTAAAGAATACGTGGGCAGCCGTCCCGACGACCGTCTTGGCCACCGTTACGCCCATCGCCGTCATAATGCCGGGACTTGCGAATACCGCCTGGTAGCTGTCGAAACTGAACACGCGCGGCCACCAGTAAATTCCTCCCCGCATCGCGTCCTGCCCGTCGTTGAAGGAATTGACAAGCACATACCAGATCGGGTAGATCGTAAGGAAACAGATAAGCAGCATGCCGAGGATGTTGACGGCGTCGAAGACGCTTTCCCCGGCTGTTTTGCGTTTCAGCATCAGCACCTTGAGGAAACCACCTTTTGACTAGAATAGTGAAGACTGGTTCAGCTTCTTCGTGACCGTGTTGGCGGCCAGCAGCAGCATCAGCGCAATGACCGATTTGATCAGTCCGACCGCGGTTGCATACGAATAACGGGCGTTCAGCAATCCGGTCTGGTAGACATAGATGTCGATCACGTTGCTGGCGCTCTCGTTGAGCGGATTGCGAAGGACGAGAATCTGGTCGAAGTTGGAGTTCAGCACGCCGCTCACCGCAAGAATGAACAGAATCGTCACCGTTCCTTTAATGCCCGGGAGCGTGACATACCACATCTTCTGGAACCGTCCGGCGCCGTCGATCGTAGCCGCCTCGTACAGCTCGGGCGATACGCCGGCGATCGCCGCCAGATAGATGATGGCCGACCAGCCGAGCTCCTTCCAGATGTCGGAGGCGATGACGATCGTCCAGAAATAGGACGGTTCGGCCAAATAGCTGACCGGCTCCGATATGAGGCCGAGCGACAGGAGCAGCTTGTTGACGATGCCGACATCGGCAAGCCATGTCGCCAAAATGCCGCCAAGAATGACCCAGGACAGAAAATGGGGCAAATACGAGATCGTCTGGACCGACTTCTTGAAACGGAGCGACCGCAGCTCGTTCAGGAACAGCGCGAACAGAATGGGCAGCGGAAAGCCGATGACCAGCTTGATGACGCTGATGCCGAGCGTATTGCGAATGACGTTCGGCAGCTCTTCGTCTTCCAGAAACGCCTTGAAATGCTCCAGGCCGACCCACGGCGCTTCCGCGACGGACCGGATGATGCTGAAATCTTTGAAGGCGATTACAATTCCGTACATCGGAATATAGTTGAAGACGACCATCCAGGCGACGCCGAGAAGCGCCATCGCCTGCAGGTAGCGCTGGGCGGCCAGCCTGCGCAGCAGCCTCCGCGCGCGAAGTCCGCGGGACGCGGGCTGGATCGGCGGGGGAAGCGGCCGATCGGGCCGTATGGTGTTCATCATGAATGATCCTCCGTCTGTCGTTTGCGTATTGTAAGCGATTTCGAAAATCGGTTGTATTTACAGTCTATCTGCCGGAACGGCGAAAAGTAAGGTTCCATTTTTCCGATCGAGGGTCAAAATTTACGCTAAACAGCCCCTCCGCTATTTTTGAGGAATAGCGGAGGGGCTGTCTTGTTACGTATGCGGCAAAGCTTTGCCGGCGGCGGCAGACGGCTGCCCGGCATCCGGCTGCGCGGTACGCGGCCGCAGCATGACAGTGACGACATGCTGGCGGCCGTCGTCGGACAGCTCGAACGAAACGCCGGTGTCCGGATCTCCTTCAAGCCGGATGTGCGCATCGCTCTCCGGAGTCTCGGGCATCTCTGCCGCATCGTCCCGGCCGTCCGGGTCCGGCGGAAGCGCGCCGCCGGCCAGATTGCGGACGACGATCCGGTAGTTCGTCGTCCCGAAGCGGTAGATGGCGGTATATCCCGGCCAATCGTCCGGGATGCAGGGCCGGACGATCAGCTTGCCGCCTTCGCGGCGCAGTCCGAGTATCCATTCGATGCCGGCCTGGTACATCCATCCCGACGAGCCGGTATACCACGTCCATCCGGCCCGCCCTTCGTGCGGCGCGCTCGTATAGACGTCCGCCGCCATCACGTAAGGCTCGCCGGCGTATGTCCGCACGTCGCCGGGGCTGCGGGCGTGGGCCAGCGGATTGAGCATATGGAACAATTCCGCCGCCTTGTTCCCGTCGCCGAGCATGCACCAGGCGACGACGCTCCAGATGACGCCGTGCGTATATTGCGCGCCGTTCTCCCGAATGCCGGGCGGGTACCCTTGAATATACCCGGGGTTCGGGTCCGTCCGGTCGAACGGCGGCGTGAGCAGGCGGGCGACGGCCAGGCCGCGGTCGACCAGCTCGCGATCGAACGACCGCATCGCCTTAAGCGCGCGATCGCGCGGGGCGGCGCCGGAGATGACGGACCAGGACTGGGCGATGGCGTCGATCCGCGCCTCTTCGTTGCGGTTCGACCCGATCCAGTGCCCTTCGTCCGCCCGGGCGCGCCGGTACCATTCGCCGTCCCAGGCGCGTTCGTTCAGCGCATCGGCGATGGCTTGCCGGCGGTTCCGGCAGGTCAGCGCCCTTGCCGCCTCGCCGCGCAGCTCGCAAATTGCCGCGAACCGTTCGAGCACGTCGCATAAAAACCAGCCGAGCCAGACGCTTTCGCCCCGGCCGAGGTCGCCGATCGAATTCATGCCGTCGTTCCAGTCGCCGATGCCCATTAGCGGCATGCCGTTTTCCCCCAACCGGTACGCCCGCTCGATCGCCCGCCAGCAATGTTCGTATACGGTGCCGGATTGCGGCGAACGGACCGTCTCCTCGTACCGTTCGTGCTCATGCTCCTCAAGCGGCGGGCTGTGCAGGTAAGGGACGACTTCGTCCAGCACGCTTTCGTCACCCGTATGCGCGATGTACCGCGATACGGCGTAGGGCAGCCACAGCAAATCGTCGGAATAGCGGGTCCGGATTCCCCGTCCCGTCTCGTCGTGCCACCAATGCTGCACATCGCCTTCCTCGTATTGATGGGCCGCATGCAGCAATATTTGGGCGCGCGTCAGGTCGGGACGCGTATGCAGCAGCGCGAGCGAATCCTGCAGCTGGTCGCGGAAGCCGTACGCGCCGCCCGCCTGGTAAAAGCCGGTTCTCGCCCACATGCGGCAGGACAGCGTCTGGTACAGCAGCCAGCCGCCGAGCAGCAGATCCATCTCTTTGTCCGGCGTTTTCACGACGATTTGGTCGAGAATGCCGTCCCAATAATCGCGCATATCGGCGAAAGCCGTCTCGCAAGCTTCCGCGCTGCCGTATTCGCGGACGAGGCGGACCGCTTCTTCTCGCGAAGGCGCCGCTCCGAGCAGCACATACACTTTGCGGACGCTGCGCGGCGCGACCTCAAGCCGCAGCCGGATCGCGCCGCAGCTGTCGGCGTGCGGACCGGTTGCATTCGACAACCGGTCGCCGGCCAAGCCGGCCGGCCGTTCCGGCGACCCGCCAGGACCGTACAGTTCCGCACGGTCCGCCGTGTACGACAGCCTGTCGTCCGCTTGCGCCCGCATGCCGGCTTCGTCCGGTTCGTCCGCTGCGTCCGCGCCGTCCTTATCGTGCACGTGAAGGAAAACGACCGCATCCCGGAACGTATCCTGATACGTATTGCGGGCCAGCAAACATTCCGCGGACGAATCCCATTCCGACACGATATGCGGCGCGCTGTCCGGCCGGCGGACGCCCAGCACCCAGTCGCAGCGATAGACGACCGACAGCGTGCGCGGGCTGTCCGCTACATTTTCCAGCTGCAGTTCGACGATTTTGACGGCGTCTTCCCGCGGCACGAAGACGGTCATCTGCTGCCGGAGCCCGCGGCAGAGCCGTCTGAACCGCGTATACCCGCGCCCGTGGGCGACGGTGCAATTGGCCGGTTCCAGCGTAGGGGAAGGCGCGGGCGACCAGATGTCGCCCGTTTCCTCATCCTTGATATAACAAGCCTCGCCCGGAGGGTCGAGCACCGGGTCGTTCGACCATGGCGTCAGCTTGAATTCGCGGCTGTTGCGCCACCACGTATACCCGGTGCCAAGCTCCGTCACGAGGCAGCCGAACGAACGGTTCGCCAGCACGTTCGACCACGGGGCGGGCAAATATTTGCCGCCGCGCAGCGCGATCCGGTATTCCTTCCCGTCGGGAGAGAATCCTCCCCAGCCGTTGAACAGCTCCCAGTCCTCCGGATCTTCCGCCGCATCCGGCGCCTCGCGCGGCGGGGCGGAGCCCGCCGCGGTCGTCACGGGCCGCTGCTCCGCCTCCGCCGGCCGGTTGCCGGCGGCTTTGACCCGCAGCTGCGCGCCGAGGCTAGGCCCGTCGGCGCGCAGCGTCACCCGGGCGACGGCCAGCAGCAGCGTCTTCTCGGCATCGGCGATTTGCGAAGCGGCGACGAGGTATACCCCGCCGGGCTGCGGGTGGGGATAATCGGCGCTCTGCTCGATGGCGCGCCGCAGCGCTTCCTGCATGTCCTGCTGGTAGCCGTCGTCCGATTCGTTCAGCAGCACCAGATCGAACGGCAGACCGAGACGGCGCAAATAGCCGTGACCGGCGATCATTTTGGCGGCGAACGACAGATGGGCGCTGTCCCGGATACGCACGAGCGCGATCGGCAAATCGCCGGAAATGCCGAGCGGCCACAGGCCGGACTGGCTTTTGACGTTCGCCGCGATCGCCTTCGCCCGGTCCTTGCGCAGCGGCGCCGGATAGAGCAGCCGGCCCGCCAGCGTCTGGAACTGCGTCGCTTCGGCGGCGGTCAGCCGCTGATGTCTGAGATCGATGCGGCTGCGGGTCCAGGCGAGCTGGAACGTCCGTTCCGCCTGCTGCGCGCCGCACAGCGCGCGCACGATCTCCACCGCTTCGCCGCGCTCGCCCGCCACGCCGGTCGCCGCGAACAAGGATACGCGCTCGCCCGGTCCGACCGACACCCGCCTGCGCATGACGAAGACGGGATCGAGCACGGCGCCGACCGTTTCCGTCAGCCGAGAAGCGAGTCCTTGCGGACGGGCGAGCGTATGGCCCCGTCCGATGAAGCTGGAGCGGTCCGTCTCGTATTCGACCGGCCCGAGCGGCTCGCAGCCCGCGGTCAGCGCATGCGCCGCCCAGCGCGGCTGCTCGTCTTCGGTGCGCGGCCGGCGGACGGCAAGCAGGCAGCCGGCCGCTTCATCGTATTCGGTCTGCACGAACAGCTTGCTGAACGCCATATGCGCATCGTCCGCGGCCGGAGGCGCGAGCGCCAGCTCCACATAGGTCGTCACCTCGAGGATGCGCGTCCGGTCCCCTTCGTTCGTCAAGGTCAGCCGTCTTAGCTCCGCATCCGACTCCGGCGACACGCAGATGTCGAGCTCGGTGGCGATTTCGCCGTCCCGCCGCAGAAACCGCGCCTGCTCCAGCGAAAACTGCGCGCGCTGGTCGGAGGACGGCGTCATGCACGGACCGTAGGCAGGCGACCATACATCCCCGCTTTCCACGTCGCGGATGTACATGCATTGCCCCGGCGGATCGGCGGCAGGGTCTTCCCGCCAGCGGGATACCGCGATGCCGTCGTACCGGCTGAAGCCGCCTCCCCGGTTGGTGACGACCGTCGTGTACGAGCCGTTCGACAGCACGCATACTTCCGGAACCGGCGTATGCGGCGTGTCGAACTCGCGCAGCGGCATCCCCGCCTCCTCGCGGTTTGCCGGCTGCCGCGTCTTGAAACGGGCGGACGCGTCGGATACGATCGCCGGCTTCTCCGGCACCCGTTCCTGCAGAAGCAGCTCGGCCGCTTGCACCCGCTTGTCGCGATGAAACCGGTCGTACATCTTGTAAGGAAGCAGCAAATTGCCGAGCGTCAGCATGCTCATGCCCAGATGATGGGCCATAAAACTGCGGACGACCATCCGGTCGCGTTGATCCGGCATCCGCTTCTCCGTGTAGTCGATCGCCTCATAGTAACCGTACTTCCCGCGGGCGCCGGCTGCCGCCATGCGGCGCAAATCGGCCAACGCCTCCCGCGGAGCGTACGGCAGCGCCATAATCGTGGCATACGGCGCGACCACAAGCTCTTCGTCAAGCCCGCGCTGGAAGCCGAGCCCCGGCACGCCGAACGCGCGGTATTGGTAGTTCATCCGGTAGTCGAACGCATAGTAGCCGGATTCGGATATGCCGAACGGGACGCCGCGCTGGCGGGCGTAATCGATCTGGCGCCGGACGACGCCCCGGTACGTGGCGTCCCATATCGTATTGCGGTATGTCCGCATGACGAGGGCCGGCATCAAATATTCGAACATCGTCCCCGACCATGACATCAGCGTCGGATGCTTGCCCGACCGGGTCATGGCCCGCCCCAGCTTGAACCAGTGGGAAGGCGGCACCTGCCCCGTCGCGATCGCCAGGAAGCTGGCCTGACGCGCCTCGGAAGCGAGCAGGTCGTACAGAATCGTCTCCCGCTGCTTCAGCCCGGCATGATAGCCGAGCGCGAACAATTGGGTACGTTCGTCGTAAAGCGGGCGAAAATCCGTATCCGAGATCAGACGCTCGATCCGGGCCGCGAGCCGCTCCGCCCTTTCCCGCCATTCGCCTTCGCTGTCGCGGGCCGCCCATTCCATGACGCCTTCCTTCACAACGATCAGATAAGCGACGAAATTGCCCGAATCGACCGTCGAGACATAAACGGGCGGCAGTGGACGCAGCGTCGTCGTATCGTACCAGTTGTACAGATGGCCGCACCACTTGTCCATCCGCTCGATCGTGCCGACGGTCCGCTCCACCCGCTCGATCAGCTCCGGCGTGCCGATAAACCCGAAATCGCGGGCCGCCAGCGTGCTGGCGAGCATCAGCCCGATATTGGTCGGCGATGTCCGGTGCGCCGCCCCTATAGGAGGATCGATCTGCACGTTGTCCGGCGGCAGCCAATGGTCGCGCTCGCCGGCGTATTCCTCGTAATACTTCCATATTTCCTCGGCCACAGCGCGCAGCTCGTCCTTGTCGGAATCTTTCAACGCTTCCGGCGCGGAAGCCGGGGAACGGCTCAGCCAGCCGGCGACAAGCGGAGCGGCCAGCCATATGACGGCGATCGCGAGTCCCGTCCAGCGCAGCCAGGGCGCAGGGGCGAATGCCGCTGCCGCGGCAAACAGCAGCGTTAGCGCGACGCCGGCCCGGTAGCCGGACAGCTGCAGCTTCTCCTTGCGGCTCCGCCGCTCCGTCTCCGCCGAGCTGGTCCATTCCAGCAGGCGGCGCTTCGATACGAACAGCCGGAACAGCGTCCGGCCGATCGCATCGAGCAGCAGCGCCGACTGATGCGGCAGCGCGGCAAGCGTCACCGCCGCCTGTCCGGCGGCCGGAAGCAGCAGACCCGGACGGCGAACGAGCCGCGCCGGCGCCACGATGGCGCGAACGACGGGCATCGCTATCGTCGCCAGCGCGATGGCGACGGCGGAGGCGCCGGCGGGCGGCGGCAGCAGCATGCCGAGCAGCAGCAGCGCATACAACGCCGGCTGCAGCAAGCTTCGGCGCAAATTGTCGATCATTTGCCAGCGGGTAAGCGCCGGCAGATCGACCGGCTTAAGCCGGCCGTGGCGGTCGCATACGCGCGGCATCAGCCAGCAGAGCAGCTGCCAATCGCCGCGCACCCACCGGTGCAGCCGGCGCTGGTGAGCCCGGAACGAAGCGGGATGGCCGTCGATCAGCTCGATATCGGCCAGCAAGCCGCCGCGCAGAAAGCCGCCTTCCAGCAGATCGTGGCTGAGCACGCGGTTGTCGGGAATGCGGTCGCTCAGCACGCGGGCGAACACATCCGCGTCGAATATCCCTTTTCCGGTAAAAATGCCTTGACCGAGCGCATCCTGATACGGATCGGACACCGCAAACGCGTACGGGTCGATGCCCGGTTCTCCGGCCCACAGCCGCGTAAGCCGGGATTCCTGCACCGAAGCGTAGCTCACCCCGATACGCGGCTGCAGCACGCCGTATCCTTCCGCGACGCGCGTTCCCGCCGCGTTCAGGCGCGGGCGGTTGTAAGGCAGATGAATCGTGCCGATCATCCGCTGGGCGGAGCCGATCGGCAGCTGCGTATCCGCATCCAGCGTAATGACGTAGCGGATGCGGGACAATATATCGCGGTTTCCGACAATGACGCCGAAGCTCGTCTCCTTGCCGCCGCGCAGCAGCTCGACGAACTCGACCAGCTTGCCCCGTTTTCGTTCCCAGCCCATCCAGACATTTTCCGACGGGTTCCACTTCCGGTGCCGCTGCAGAAGCAGGAACGGTTGCCGTCCCCCTTCGCCGTCCGAATAGGTCCGGTTCAGCGCCTCGATCCGTTCGCGGGCGCGGGCCAGCACGGCTTCGTCCGTCTCTTTCCGCTCTTCGTCCGCATCGGCAAAATCGCCGAGCAGCGCGAAATAGATATTCGGATCGCGGTTAGCCAAATAATGCAGCTCCAGCCGGTCGGCCAGCTCGTCCGCTTCTTCGGGCCGCGACCAGATGACGGGCACGACGACGATCGTCGCGGCGTCGGGCGCAACGCCGGAAGCGTAATCGTAGCGCAGCAGCGGACGGGAGCGGAACGTGCGGCGAATGAGGCCGTGCGCAATCGTGACCGCCCATTCCCCGCCGGCATGATCAGCGCGAGCAGAAGCAGCGCCTGCAGGCCGGGGCCGAGAGCCGCGCCGCGATCCGACCAGATTGCAAAAAGCGTCAGCGCCGCGGCGAACAGTCCGGCCAGCAGCGTAAAATAAGCCGCCGATCCGCGCCGCAGCACGAACGTCTCGGGCATGCGGCGCGGATCGGCGCATTCGCGCAGCGAACGCTGCAGTTCGGCCATTCCGGCAGGGTCGAGCAAATAGTAGGCGACATAGGCGCTGCGGGGGGGAGCGGCGCGTTCGGTCCGGGCTTGCCGTCGACCGACTCCGAAGCTCCCGCTTCGGTATTGTCTGCGTGCCGCCCGGCGAGCATGACCGCACGCTCGGCGACCAGGTTCTCCGGCACGCGCATCCGCTGCGCCAGCCGTTCCACCCGCGTGCGCAGCGTGTGGCGGCTTTCCGCCGTCATGAGCGCATACGTGCCCGCGCGCTCTTCGCGAAGCGTCCGCTCGGCGACGCATATTTGTTCGAATACGGACTCCCATTCGCCCCTGGCGAGCGACCTGAGGCTCCGGATGATATTGCCGGCCGCCACTTCGTAGGAAGCTTGCAGCCGGTGCTCGTAGGTGATAAGCCGGTTCAGGCTTTCCGCGCCGTTATCCAGACTGCAGACGAGCCAGTCGCGCACCGCGGCGGCATCGTCCGTCCATTCGTTCAGCCGCGATGCCAGATATACGATCAGCCCGCCGGACAGCGGCATCGGAATGCCGGCCTTCTCCAGCGCATCTCTGACCGCGCTTCCGTCCGGCTTGTCCCGCTCCCGGAACAGCGGTTCGAGAATCGCATCCGCCTGCTCGCACATCTTCCTGCGTTCGCGCACCGACCGCATCACGGCCGCATACCGGCGGATCAGCGCCACGCGCAGCAGCACAGGGAACGACCAGCACTCGGCGATCGTCAGCACCGCCGCTTCCTGATAGGCGTTCACAAAAGCGGCAAACGTATCTGCGTCGTAAGCGCCGTCGACAAGCGACAGATATTCCCGGCATATCGCCGTTGCCCGCCATTCGTCCGATCCGCGCAGCATCGGCAGCCGGCCGGAGGCGATGCCGCCCAGTCCGCGCCGGACGGACAACGCCTGTTCCTCCATAAAATCGGCATGATCAAGCAGCCACTCCTCCGCCGGCTGGGAGCAGACGGCTCCCTCTTGCTTCAGCAGCGCCGCATACTTCCGCAAGCTCTCCATATCGCGATGAAACGATTTCCATAATGCCTTGCCTTGCCGCCGCGCCCCGTCCGGATTGTGGGTCAATGCCAGCTTACGCGCCTGCTGTTCGAGTTGCTCGGCGTTCAGAATCATAGTTTCCCCCTTCGAATAACATGCGTTTTGGGAAAATACGCGTCAATGCTCGCAACCGTCGGCTGCAAACATTGCCTGAACTAAATATTCCCAAGGCGGAGGAAAAATATGAGCCCGTCGCCGCTTCGGCCCCGTCGGGGCCGTCCCGTCAATCGAACAGGTGCCGGTATTCGCCGTATCCTTCCTTCTCCAGATCTTCTTTCGGAATAAACCGGAGAGCGGCCGAATTGATGCAGTAGCGGAGGCCGCCCGGCTTCGGTCCGTCGTCGAATACGTGACCCAAATGCGAGTTGCCTTTCCGGCTCCGCACCTCGGTCCGGATCATGCCGTGGCTCAAATCGATATGTTCCGTCACGTTGGACGGATCCACCGGCTTTGTAAAGCTCGGCCAGCCGCATCCCGAGTCATACTTGTCGCGCGAGGTGAACAGCGGCTCGCCGGAGACGATGTCGACATACAGTCCCTCTTCTTTATGATCCCAAAACTCGTTGTGAAACGGCGGCTCCGTGGCTCCCCGTTGGGTCACCTCGTACTGGAGCGGCGTCAGCCGGCGCTTCAGCTCGGCCTCGTCCTTCGGCAAGCTCCAGTGCTTCGCGATGAAGGCGTCGCGTCCCGAGCCTTTTCTGTACATTTTGTAGCGGAGCGGCTGCTTTTTATGGTAATCCTGATGATATTCCTCGGCGGGATAGAACGGCCCCGCAGGGACGATTTCCGTCACGATCGGCCGATCGAAGCGGCCGCTTGCTTCAAGCTCCCGCTTGGACGCCTCGGCCGCCAGCCGTTGCTCCTCATTATGGTAAAAAATCGCCGTTCTGTACGAATCCCCGCGGTCGTGAAACTGGCCGCCCGCATCGGTCGGATCGATTTGCTGCCAGAAAATGTCGAGCAGCTTCGTGTAGGGAAACACGTTCGGGTCAAACGTAATTTGCACCGCTTCCGCATGGCCCGTCGTCCCCGAGCATACCTCCTCATAGGTCGGGTTCGGCTTATGTCCGCCGGTGTAGCCCGATACGACCTTTTTAATGCCGGGCATCTCTTCGAACGGAGAAACCATGCACCAGAAGCAGCCGCCGGCGAATGTCGCCAGCTCCAGGCCTGCATCCAATTCCGTATTGCGCTCGTTGTCGCTCATTTCGATCAATCTCCTTTCGCCGCTTGTATGGTCAATATCTGATTAAAACGATATGGTTATAATTCGATGATAAGTGAAAACCGTATGCATAAGCAAATCGGAAATCGTCGTTTTTCTCACGCTCGGCAGCCGCCGGGCGCCGCGTAACGGAATAAAAAGGGGCTATCCCGGATGTACGTGGCTTATCTCGAATGTTCGCGGCCTATCTCGAATGTTCGTGACCTATCTCGGCTGTTTGTGGCCTATCTCGGATGTACGTGGCCTATCTCGGATGTGCGTGGCCTTTCTCGGATGTTCGTGACCTACCTCGGATGTGCGTGGCCTTTCTCGGATGTTGTGGCCTATCTCGGATGTTCGTGGCCTATACCGGCTGTTCGCGGCCTATTTCGGATGTTCACGGCCTATCTCGGCTGTTCGCGGCCTATCTCGGATGTACGTGGCCTATCTCGACTGCATGGTGTGCGAGGGGGGATATTCGAGAAGTTTCCCGGCTCAAGTTCGTGCTTGGCGAAGGCGGCATGGCGTGGCATTTTTCATTCATTTCAAATCAACCAATCCTGCAAAATGCAGTTTTTTCCCGCTATTAACGGCCCGAACGCTCAAATTACTGCGATTATGCAGGATTTTTGACCTTCAAATGGTATATAAGACAGAAATGACCAATAAATCCTGTATTTTTGCAGGAATTTGGGCCAAAGGAATCCGTCAAGGAAAAAA
>NZ_BOVJ01000233.1 GCF_018403665.1 Paenibacillus cisolokensis | reverse complement strand
CACTAGCGTTGCATCAAACAGACGATGAAAATTTTTAGTTCGATAAATTCCTATAAATGCTATATCTTGATGCAATTGACCTGTTAAAACATAAAAAATCTCCTATTGTTAAGGGGTAGACATGTTGCCCACTCCACTTAACAAAGGAGAAAACCGCATGGGTAGCATACCAAATAACCAGGTCATTTGTAAATGTCTTGATTTGCTCGATTTAAGCGATGAACGCGATAAAACCTTTGATTTTCGCGCTCAAAAGCTTACGGCTGCTAAACTGGTGAAATTGATGATCGAGGCACAGTTGAGACAACATGGCAGCTATCGTGTGATAACGGAGCATCTGCGTTCCTCGGAGTCGTTTCAACAAGTGCTGGATCTAGCGTCCATCAGCGAATCCCAGATCTCGCGCAAACTGCGGGCGATCCCTTATACCTATAGCCAAACGCTGTTTCTGAAAGCGGTGCAGAAACTGAGGCATCTTACCCAGGATCGTAAAGGCATCCCGGGACTGGGAAAACTGAGCATCATTGACTCATCGGAGCTGACACTGCCTACTGTTGCGGGGCAATGGGCGTACTGCTCCAAAACCAAAAACGCCGTGAAGATGCACACCCGTCTCATCGTCACCGACCGCGACACCGTGTTTCCGGATCGCATCATCGCATCCACCGCCGATGTAGCAGATTCCGAAGTCGCGGTGGATCTGGTGGTAGCGGACGATGCGATTTACGTCATGGATCGCGGGTACATTGTATACAAGAACTACAAAGCGTGGGCGGATCAGAACATCCGCTTTGTCGCCCGGATTCAGAAACGGAACAAGACGGTGACTGTTCGTGAACGGCCGGTGCCTGAAGCCTCCAAAGTTTTGCGTGACGCGGACGTTAAAGTCTCTTTCACCGACAATGGCGAAACGGTAGAGGTTGAACTTCGCTTGGTGGAATTCACCGATGACAAAGACAACCACTACCGGATCCTCACCAACGTGAACGAGCTTTCAGCAGAGCAGATTAGCGAGATTTATCGCCACCGCTGGATGATCGAGTTGTTCTTCAAGTGGATCAAACAGCATTTGAAGCTCGTCAAACTGTACAGTCTGGAACCGGAAGCGGTATGGACGCAGATGTACTTGGCTTTGACCGCATACGCCCTGGTGCTCATCATCAAGCTGCAAACGGGGACAACGCATACGCCGTGGAGAGTTCTTCAACTGTTGCGGCTTTACGTAGGCAGAGAATGGGAAATGTTCCTGCAAGCGTTGTTCCGACAGCCAACACGCACTTCAAAAGGACGAAAGAAAAAAGCCAAACGTGGGCGACCACGCAAACATCCGGTAAAGCTGAAGGGCGCACGAATGATTGTAAGATAACAACCTTAAATTACATTTGCTGGTAACATGACTTCTACGCTTATTCCGGTATAACGATTTTCGCTCATTCAGGGGAAAGGATAACTGTAAATTTTTGATCATAGATACTTTTATTCTAATCCAAACCTGTTTTTACAAACAAACGACTCTTTGATGCAACGCTAGTG
>NZ_BOVJ01000232.1 GCF_018403665.1 Paenibacillus cisolokensis | reverse complement strand
GGAGCGTGGATTGAAGCTCCTGGCTTAACCCATCGCGTTCTCGAAAAGTCCTCAGTGGCTCCCCGCGCAGGAGCAACTAACATTCCGTGCGGGAACAGGACGAGCGTGGCGGACGAGGATGCGACAAGGAAATTACGGAAGTGTACGAACGGATGGGACTATAAAACGGTCGTGACCAAAAATAAACTCCGGCACCGCAAGGAACAGGCAGTGCCGGAGTTTTTTGGGGCGACTTACGCGAAGGCCGTGATCGTGTCGAGCAGCGAACGGTCCGTCCGCCGCACCAGCTTGACGAGCAGCTCCTTGGCGGCATCGTAGTCGTCGGTATGGATCATCGATGCCGAAGTATGAATGTAGCGCGCGCAAATGCCAAGCGCTGCTGTCGGTACGCCGATGCCGTGCAGATGCACTTTCCCTGCGTCCGTAGCGCCCGGCGATACGAAGAACTGATACGGTATCCGCTCCGTCTCCGCCGTATCGAGAATAAATTCCATCAACGCCCGGTTCGGGACGATCGAGCTGTCCAGTACGCGGATGACCGCGCCTTCGCCGAGCCGGCCGAAGGCGTGGCGGTCGCCGCCCGTATCGTTGGCCGGACCGGCATCGAGCGTGTAGCAGATATCCGGCCGGATCAGCTCGGCGGCTGTCTGCGCGCCGCGCAGGCCGACCTCTTCCTGCACCGTTGCGCCTGCATACAGGACGTTCGGCAGCTTCTCGTCCTTCAGCTCCCGGAGCAGCTCGATCGCCAGGCCGACGCCGAACCGGTTGTCCCAGGCTTTGGCCAATATTTTCTTCCCGCCGGCGAGCGGGGTAAACGGACAGACGGGAACAACCGGCAGTCCCGGACGAATGCCCATCTCCAGCGCATGATCCCGGCTGTCGGCTCCGATATCGATGTACATGGCGCCGATGTCAACCGGCTTGCTCCGCTGCGTCTCGTCCAGCAGATGCCGCGGCGTGGAACCGATTACGCCGGGGATGGGGCCGGACCGGGCGATAACTTCAACCCGCTGCGCGAGCATCACCTGACTCCACCAGCCGCCCAGCGGCTGGAACCGGAGCATGCCGTTGTCGAGAATGGCCGTAACCATAAAGCCAACCTCGTCCATATGTCCGTTCACCATAACCCTGGGCCCGGATTCGTTTCCGCGAAGCACCCCGAACAGCCCGCCGAGCCGGTCGGTCACGATTTCATTCGTATATGCGCCGATTTGGCTCCGCATGTAGCGGCGCACCTCATCCTCGAAGCCGGGTGCTCCCGGCAATTCCGTCAACGTGCGAAACATTTCCAGCGTCGTCTGATCCATCGTTTGCCTCCCCGTTTTTTGGTAAGCGGCGATACAGCTTGATTCTACGATAGTCAAGCAATCGCCCGATGTCAACGGGAAGAGCGGGGCTAGACGGGAAAACGGGTACTGCGATGCGCCGGACAAGCAAGACTTTGTCCGGCAACGACAGACAGCGGGAAGGGGCAATCGCGAAGCAGGGGAGGACCACACTATTGCTGTCGGAGAGGAGTCGGCTTATGGCGGGTTAAGGCGAAAAACCGGCTCCGCATGACCGGCATTGCCGGAGAACGATACGGAGCAGAAGGGACGATACAGGTACATCCGACGGAAAGCAGAATACGACTATCGACCGGCAGACGTCGAACAGCCGCACGCATGCCGGCTTTCGGACGCCGCGAGCGGAAAAGGCCGACCTGCGCAGGCCGGCCCTTATTCATTCGCCGAAGCTGTCCGTTCCTCCTCATACAGTCCGGAGCGCGTCTTGAAATAACGGAACAGATGTGTCGCGATCACTTTCAGTACGGCATAACCCGGTACGGCCAATATAATGCCTACAATGCCGAACAGATTGCCTGCCGTCAAGATGACGAAAATAATCGTAATCGGGTGAATGTGCATCGTCTTCCCCATAATTTGCGGGGAAATGAACTTGCCCTCGATCAGCTGCACGACGGTCCATACGACGATCATTTTGAGCAGCATGATCGGGGAAGTGACGGATGCGACGATAAGCGCCGGCGTAATGGCGATGGCCGGACCAAGATAAGGTACGATGCTCGTGCATGCGGCGATGATGGCCAACACGAGCGAATAGTTCAGCCCGATAATCAGATAACCGATGAACAGCAGCGCCCCGATGCAGAAGCTGACGATAATTTGCCCCCGGATATACGAGCTGATCTGCCTGTGCATCTCGACCATGACGCGAAACGACTGGCCGCGGAGCTTGGTCGGGACGAAGCCGAGAATGAAGTGAGGCAGCTTCTTTCCGTCTTTCAGCAGATAGAACAAAATGAACGGGACGGTTATGATGGCCAGCACCACCTCGGTCAAGGCGCCGATAAATCCGCCGATGCCGCTCCAGGCGTTTTTGAGCAAATCGGTGGCCCGGTTGGACAAATCGTTCATGAGCGCGGTCGTATCCAGACCGAGCGTCTGCTGGATCTGGTTGAAAATTTCGCTTCCGATCAGATCCTCGAATTGCACCTGAATTTGCGCGCTATAGTACGGGATGTTGTCAATCAAACCTTGCACCTGATCGCGGATGAGCGGAACGACCGCGACTATGATCAGCGTGACGACGCAGATAATCGCCAGATACAGCGCCAGTATGGAGTAGGCGCGCTTGATTTTCGGCGTTCCAGGTAGTCGACCAGCGGATTCGTCAAATAGTAGACGATACCGGTCAGAATAATCGGCAGCAAAACGGTTTTCGCCAGTACCCGCAGCGGTTCGAAAATGTGAGGGACTTTGCTGAACACGAGTACATTGAGTCCGATCAACAGCAGCACGAGCAAAAACAAGACGAATTTGTTATTCAGGAAAATCCGGAAACGGTCGGTCCATTCACGTTGTCGATTCATTCACAACCTCCTTGCCCCTCCAAACCTGTTACTCATGAAGGATAACGCTCCCGTTGACAAAAAACAAGCCGGCGTCCCGGCGTCTCCCGGTTATTCTATACGCTGCAGAGGGTGGAGAGGTATCATTTTTTGTGCGTAAATCATTATTTACTTATTCTTTGTTCTAGTTTATAATAATTACAATAAAGTTTCCTGACGGAAACATCGATATTGATTTGCATACGGTTCGATCCATGCTGTCCCTTATAGAAGGGGCAGCATGCGTCGTTTTAAGGACTGTAACAATGGTATTCATTCTCAATGACTGCATTCTTAATGATGATTACGGACGGAGGATTCGATATGAGCGCATCGTACGAACGGTTGAACGAAACGCCGACAGCCCCGGCTGCCGCCGCGGCTTTGCCGGCTTACGGAGCAGGCAAGGGGGGCGAGCGGATCGCGCGGTACGGCGAAGGACTTGCCGCGCTGGCCAGCGGGGTGCTGACCGCCGCGGCCTGGGGAACGGAAGATGTATGGGGGCCGGGAACGGCTTCGATCGTTCTCTATTTGCTGGCATATGTGGTAGGCGGCTATGTAAAAGCGAAGGAAGGGCTCGAGACGCTGATCGCGGAACGCGACCTGGACGTCAATTTGCTGATGATTCTTGCGGCCATCGGTGCGGCGTGCATCGGCTATTGGGCGGAAGGCGCCGTTCTTATCTTTATTTTTCGCTCAGCGGGGCGCTGGAGAGCTACACGATGGCGCGAAGCCATCGCGACATCTCCAGCCTGATGGAATGCAAGCCGGAGACGGCCACCCTCGTTCGGAACGGAGAGGAGACGGTCGTGCCGGTCGAGCGGCTGGAAGTTGGGGATATCGTCGTCGTCCGGCCCGGAGAGCGGATACCTGCCGACGGCGTCGTGAAAGAAGGGGCATCGGCGGTCAACCAGGCTTCCATAACGGGGGAATCCGTTCCGGTTGACAAAATGCCGGGCGACGACGTGTTCGCCGGCACGATGAACGGACAGGGCGCCTTGTTCGTCGAAGTGACGCAGCCGAGCGCTTCCACGCTGTTCGCCAAAATTATTCGCATGGTGCAGGAAGCCCAGAGCGAGAAGCCGGCGTCGCAACGTTTTATCGAACGGTTCGAACGAATTTATGCCCGCATCATCCTGGCGGCAACGGCGCTGCTGATCGTCATCCCGCCGCTGCTGCTGGGCTGGTCATGGTCGCAGACGTTCTATAAAGCTATGGTATTTCTCGTCGTCGCTTCCCCCTGTGCGCTCGTCGCTTCCATTATGCCCGCTGTCCTGTCCGCGATTTCCAACGGGGCGCGCCACGGTTTGCTGCTGAAGGGCGGCGCGTATCTGGAACATTTGGCCGAAGCGAAAGTGGTCGCCTTCGACAAGACCGGCACCCTGACGGAAGGCCGTCCGGTCGTAACCGATCTGATCGCATACGGCGGTAAGACCGAAGAGGAGGTGCTGCGGATTGCCGCTTCGCTCGAAAGCTTGTCCGAGCATCCGCTGGCAGAGGCGGTGCTGCGGCATGCCGAGGAGCGCAGCATTCGCGCCGAACGGCCGTCGGACTGGACGTCGCTGACCGGGCTTGGGGTGCAGGCGCAATTTGAAGGCGAACTGTGGCGTATCGGAAAGCCCGCGATGCTGGACGGCACGATCGGCCGCGGTCCGGCGGAGCACGATATCGAGCGGCTGGAAGGCGAAGGGAAGACGGTCGTGGCGCTCTACAGCGATCGCGGCATCGCGGGCGTTATTGCGATGCGCGACCGTCTTCGTCCGGAGGCGAAGGCGGCGATCGCAAGGCTGCGCGAACTCGGCGTGCGGGTCGCCATGCTGACGGGCGACCAGAGCCGGACTGCGTACGCGATTGCGGCCGAAGCGGGCATCGATTTCGTCTACGCGGAGCTGCTGCCGCAGGACAAGGCGGAGCGGATCAAGGAGCTGCAACAGTCGTACGGCTGCGTGGTGATGGCGGGCGACGGCGTGAACGACGCGCCCGCGCTGGCTACCGCGACCGTAGGCGTCGCGATGGGCGCGACGGGCAGCGACGCGGCGCTGGAGACGGCCGATCTGGTGCTCATGAACGACGATATCGGCCATATCGCGACGGCGGTCGAGCTGGGCCGGCGCACCCGGGCCGTCGTACGGCAAAATCTCACGTTCGCCATCGCCGTCATCGCCATGCTGATCTTTTCCAATTTCGCGCTGGATATTGCGCTGCCGTTCGGCGTCGTCGGGCATGAAGGCAGCACGATACTCGTCATTTTAAACGGTTTGCGGCTGCTGCGCTGACGGTTCTTCGCAGCGGCGGCAAGGCAATAGGCGGAAGG
>NZ_BOVJ01000231.1 GCF_018403665.1 Paenibacillus cisolokensis | reverse complement strand
AAACGGGATAGAGCATCAACAGAATCCCGCCGACGATCATCATGTGCATCAGGATCGTTTTATATCTCGTTACAATCGCCATATCTTCACCTACTAGTTTTCATAGTGAACCCACTTGTTGGAAGAAAGGAAAGCCAGCGCAGTAAAAATGGCAATGATGATAAAGAGTACCCAGGCCATTGCCGACGCGTAACCCATCTGAAAGTTTCCGAAGCCGTTCTGATACAAGTAAAGCGTATAAAACAATGTTGAATTTATAGGCCCGCCCGTACCGTTGCTGATGATATAGGCAGGGGTAAACGCCTGGAACGAGGTAATCATCTGCATGATCGTATTGAATAAAACAATAGGCGTTAACAAGGGCAATGTGATGTATAAAAACTGTTTCCATTTGCCGGCTCCGTCGAGAGAAGAAGCCTCGTAAAAATCGGCGGGAATTTGCTTCAATCCTGCAAGAAAAATAATCATCGGCGAACCGAATTGCCACACTTTCAATAAAATCAACGCCCAAATCGCCTGAGACGGCGTACCGACCCAGCTTTGCATATGAATGCCGAACAGCGCCAACATTTGATTCACGATGCCTTTCCCGCCAAACACCTGCTGCCACAAAATCGAAATGGCCACGCTGCCCCCGATTAATGACGGAATATAGTACAATGCGCGGTACAGCCCCAGCCCTTTCAACCCTCTGTTTAACAGGAGCGCCAAACCCAAGGCAAAGGCAAGCTCAAGCGGCACGGCAACAAATACGTACATGAAAGTCACTTTCAAAGATTGGATATAATGCGGGTCTTTAAAAAACATCGTCATATAATTTTGCAGTCCGACCCAATTCGGCGAAGACACGAAATTATAATTCGTGAACGACAAATACAATGAGCTGAAAATCGGAATGGCGCTAAATACCAGTACGCCAATCATCCAGGGCGCCAAAAACAAGTAAGGGATAAAGATGTGCCCTTTTTTACGAACAAGCGAGGTTTGCAATGACGGAGCCTCCTTTTGGGAAGAGCGGCCCGGCTCATCCGGCTCGAGCCGCTCTTCGCTGCAATCGTTTACCTGTTCAAAATTTGCTCGGCTTGCGAGAAGAAATCGTCGACAGCTTGCTCGATGCTCTTGATCCCGAAAGCTATCGCTTCATTCTCCGTCAAGACCAGCTTTTGAACGGAGGTGCTTCCCCCCGGCATAGCCGGATAGGGCATTGTAAACGGCATCATTTCGTCGACAAACGCATATTCAAGCTTCTCCGGCTCGCTAAGCGAGTCATAGATGACAGCCTGCATCTTTTTCGAAGCCTGAGGGCCATGTTCGCCGCGGAAAATTTTCGCCGCATCCTCGTCGTTAACGATAAAGTTAATTAACTGGGCCGCTTCCTTCGGATGCTTCGAATTCGGCGATATCCCCATTCCCGGTACGATAAGCGGGAACACTTTCTTGCCATTCGGGTCCGTCGGATAGCTGACAATCCGCAATTCGTCCTTCATCGCTTTCTGGAAAATCTTCAGTTGGTTCGAGCTTTTGCTCACCATGGCGACTCTGCCGCGGGCCAGCATCGACTGCTCTTGCGGCTTATCGCCTTCTTCCGCCTGAATGGAAGCCGGCGGCACGACGCCCGCTTTGCGCAGTTCGTCCCAGATGGAATACCAATCGATCAAATCCTGTTTTCAAAACCGAGCTGATTGCCGTTGAACATCGATTTGCCTCGCTGCATCAGGAACATATCGAGCCCTCTTTATGTCCCGCCCTCGTCTTCCGATGCCCACGCTTCGCTGCCCAGCGATTTCTGCAAATCTTTCAGCGTTTGGATATATTCATCCCAAGTCCAACCGTTCTGCGGCAAAGGTACGCCGGCTTTGTTGAACATTTCGGTATTATGGATAATGCCGGTAATGTTATGTCCGAGGCTGATCATGTACAGCTTGTCGTCGACTTTCCCGCCGTCCACGTCGTGAACGATGAAATCGCTCAAGTCGATATCGCCGGAATCGACCAGCGCATCCAGCTCCATATGAATGTTCCGGGCGACAAAATCATTAAGGAAGAAACTGCTCGTCTGCACGACGTCCGGGGCATTGCCGCCTGCCGCTTGCGTCGTCACCTTCTCTACGAACTGGTTTTCCGTGCCGAACTCACGTACGACCGTGATATGCGGGAACTTCTCCTCGAATTTGTCGAACAGAGCGTTCATCATATCATGGCGTGCCTGGCCTCCCCACCATGCTACCCGAAGTTCCACGGAAGCGCCGGACTGATCATCTGACTTGTTTGTTTCTGTATCGGATGAATTGTTGGATTGCGTATCCGTCCCGGGATTCGACGATGTATTGCCGCCGCTGCATGCGGCCAAAAACACCATGAGAAGCGCGAATAAAACAACGATACCTTTACGCTTTGTCATGAGCGTTCAACCTCCCTTTTCGGTTTTGTTGAAAACGTTTACAAATTTACAATAGACTCTCGCTCTTTAACGCAATGATTCATCACCTCCTTGAAGAAATGCAGCGCTTCACCCGACTGCTATGCTCTGCCAACCAGGCATCAGTCATGGCGCTGTGCAAATTCCTTCTCCATCCGGTGCAGCTTTTCGACCCGTCTGCGGAACTCTTCCTCGGTGCTGAATTCGGCTTTCAGGAAGCTGTCCAGCAGCTCTACGGCCAGAACCGGACCGACGATTTGCGCGCCTATACACATCACATTCACATCGTCATGCTCGACACATTGGTGCGCAGAGTATATGTCATGACAAACCGATGCCCGTATTCCCGGTATTTTATTGGCCGCAATGCATGCCCCAACCCCTGTGCCGCATACCAAAATCGCGCGTTCCGCTTTTCCGGCCAGAACGCTATCGCATACCGTTCTCGTAATATCCGGAAAATCGATGGGATTCGTGTCAAAAGTGCCGTAATCCACGACTTCATGCCCCATTGACTCCAAAGCACTGACAATGACCCCTTTCAAAGGAAAGCCCGCGTGATCTCCGCCTACCGAAATTTTCATTCTTGGTTCACTCCTTAAAATGATAGATGCTATTATATCGATTAACTGAAATATTGCAGAAAATGTCTAAATTTCGGTTAATCGAATAAATAGAAGACGCAGTGGGGTGTTTAGCACCCGCATGATTGTCGCACGATCAACGTCGTATCCATGTACATAATGTCACGATTGTTCTTCTTGTCCTTGATGCTGTCCAAAATAAGGCGGGCCGCTTGAACCCCCAGCTCATACGATTGTTGGCGTACGGCCGTTATCGGGGGATCGACCAATTCCGCCCATTCCGGATCGTCAAACGCAACCAGCGCCACCTGATCCGGGATACGAATCCCTTTTTCCTTTAAATACTTGTAGCCGCCCAATGTCATCGAGTTGTTGGAAATAAACACCGCATCCGGCTTCTTTTCCTGTTCCATCAGTTCTTTCATCATCAAATAACCGCTCTCGGTATCGAAGCGGCCTTCCTTTATTAGATCCTCATGCACCTGAATGCCATAGTCTTCATGCGCTCTCATGTAGCCGGTCAGCCGGTCTTTCCCGGTGCTGATGGTCGGCTCGCCGGTAATGATGGCAATCTTTCGGTAGCCGTGCCGGATCAAGTGCTCCGTTGCGGAGTAAGCGCCGCTTATGTTGTTGCTCATAATGACGTCGCAATTCATAAACGGCGGACAACGGTTTAAAAATACGATCGGCACGCCGGTTTGCTGCAGCGACCGGAAATAGTCGCCGGAATTTCCGGCCGACGATACGATGAGCCCGTCTATGCGTTTGCCGATTAACGTCTCCAGGTACTCCCTTTCCTTCTCGACGTTGGAATCTGTATTGCATAACAACACGTGGTAGTTGTTCGCTGCCAGTTCGTACTCAATCCCCCTGACTACGCTGGAAAAGAAGGAGTTGGCAACATCGCTTATGAGCAAACCGATCAACCGCGATTCTTTCAGACGCAAACTTTTGGCGATCACGTTGGGTTGATAGTTTAATTTTTCATCACGCTATGTACCCGTTCTTTCACTTCATCGCTCACGTACTTCCTTCCGGTCAATACGTTGGATACGGTTGCCGTCGATACGCCTGCCATTTTGGCTACTTCTTTTACTGTCGCTCGCTTCATCTGCAGAAAAACACCTTCTTTCATTTAACCGATTAACTGAATCATAGTACTGATCCTTTCTGGTGTCAATTATTTTCCAGCCAAATAAGCTTCCACCGCTGCAAGATCGGGCAACGATGCTTGCGCTCCCATCTTGCTTACCGTGATGGCCGCAACCAATGACGCATATTGAATGGCTGCCTCGAGATCCATCTTGTTGGACAATCCGATGGTCAGACCGCCGATGAATGAATCGCCGGCCGCTGTCGTATCGACAGGTTTTACGGGAACGGCTGGAAAATACTTGACCCCGGCTTCATTCATCAACATGCTTCCTTTGGCGCCGAGCGTCACAATCAAGTTTTGCACGCCCGATCCGTATAGTTTGGCCGACTTTTCTTCCAGACTGCCCGGACCGGGGCACAATAGATCAAGCTCGGATTCATTCGGGATCAGGATATAAAGACCCTCTAAAATTTGATCGCTCAAAGGCTGCGCAGGAGCAGGGTTTAAAATGATTTTAACGCCTTTCTGTTTGCAGACCTGCACCGTATGTTCGATCGTTTCTCGCGGGATTTCCATTTGCATCAGGCAATATTCGGCATCGTCGAACAGATGCTCGTAGCGGTTAATTTGCGCCACGTCCACTTTGCTGTTGGCTCCCGAGAACACGACGATATTATTCTCTCCCCGATCGGAGACATAAATATAGGCCGTACCTGAAGGCTGATCTTCGTCCCATTCCACACCGGCCGTCTTTGTCCCGTTTTCAAGCAAGTTATCGTAAAGCCGCTGGCCGTGAGCATCTTTTCCGACCCGGCCGATCATGTGGACATCACCGCCCAAGCGGCTCATCGCGATGGCCTGATTCGCCCCCTTGCCTCCTCCGTAATATTGCACGCTGCGAGCCATAATCGTTTCTCCCTCTATCGGGATATGCGGCACTCGAATGACGACATCCATATTTATGCTTCCGACTACGACAATTTTCGCCAACTTCATTCCCTCCAACCTATAAATTCGTTTTGGGCGGGGCTACGCTCTTTCGAATGTGCAGGGATGATTTCAGCTCTACCCGATCTTCTTTTTGCGGAACTCCGTTGATCATATCGATCAGTATCGATGCCGAAACTTTTCCCATCTCATATGCCGGTTGATTGACCGATGTCAGCGGGGTAGACAATATATCGCACAAAAAATATCATCGTATCCGACGATCGAAAGATCGCCAGGGATATCCAAACCAAGCTGATGCGCCACTTCGTAAACACCGCAAGCCATCATATCGTTGCAACTAAAAATAGCCGTAACCTGTTGCTCGAGCAGCGCACGGGCGCCATTCACCCCGCCGTCGATCCGGTAATCGCCTTCATACACATATTGGGGTTCGAATGGAATGCCCGCTTCTTGAAGCGCCTTTACATAGCCTTGATATCGGTCTCGGGCGCTTTTATTATGTAGCGGGCCGGTAATACACCCGATTTTTCTATGATTGTGATCGATAAGATGGCGGGTCGCCATTTTTCCGCCCAGCTCGTTGTCCAGATGCACCACTTGAATTCGTTCGTTATCAATCGGACGATCCACGACGACTAATGGCATCCCGTTATCGGCCAGGTTGATGATTCCGTCATGATTCGAAACGACGGTGGATATAAAAATGATCCCGTCAACCCGTTTTCCCTCAAGACCGACAAATATTCCGTTTCTTTCTCCTGATTGTCGTTCGTATTACAAAGAATCACATTAAATCCACTATTCCCTGCGTACTCTTCGACGCCTAATACGACTTCGGAAAAAAAGGCATTCGTAATATCCGGAACCAGCAGGCCGATCGTTCCCGTTTTTTTCGTAATGAGACCGGATGCGAGCGCGTTCGGCCGATAATTGTATTCATGAATAATATCCAGCACTCTTTTTTGGTGGCTTCGCTAATATCATGATCCTTGCGATTGATCACTTTCGAAACGGTTGTAATCGAAACGCCCGCCAATCTGGCGATATCTTTAATCGTTATGATTCTCCTCACTCCTACATTAAAACCATGATTTTTCTCTTTATTTCATGATTTCGACGAGCGAAAACCTTTTACTAAAACCTTTTCGTAGATATTGTAACCAAACCGCATCGTTTTGTAAACAATTTTTTCCTGAATTCGTATGAAGCAGAGCATGGCGATGCAAAATATATCCCGTTGTTGGGGGCGCCGTCTTGCGATCGGACTTCTCCACCGCCATCGATCGATATAATCACAGCTGGGCCATTGACACACGATGATGTTATAACTATAATGGTTACAACGGTGGTGATACAAATGAAACAAATCAGTACGCGCTTTTCGATTGCTGTTCATACTCTTTCCTTAATCGCCGTCAGCCCGAATGATTGCACCGGGGACTTCATCGCGAGCAGCGTGAATACAAATCCCGTTGTAATCCGGAGAATTATGGGTATGTTAAAGAAAGCGGGGCTAGTGGACGTTCGCGCAGGGGTTGGAGGGGCTTCCCTGCTTAAAGACCCCGGCCAGATTACACTCCTCGATATTTATCGGGCTGTGAATGCGGCAGAAGAGAACCGGCTATTTCGCATACACGAAAATTCCAATATCAATTGCCCCGTCGGGCGGAATATCGAGCGGGTCCTGCAAGCGGAATTGAAGGAAGCCCAGTCCCTTATGGAACAAAGGCTAGCACAAACGACGCTGGAACAGCTGATCGGAAAGTTCAAATAAATAAAAGCTCATTTACGAGCTCTTATTTTATACATGTGTTGTATCACATACTGTTATAACAAGACATACTACAACCGAAACGGAGGAATAGGCAATGAAAATGTTGGTGACTGGCGCGACAGGAAAACTGGGCAGAAAAGTAGTCGAGACGCTGTTGAAATCTGTACCGGCGAGCCAGCTGGCTGTCAGTGTCCGCAATCCGGAGAAAGCGGAAGATCTCCGCGCTCGGGGAGTTGACGTTCGGCAGGGAGACTTTGACCGCCCGGAAAGCTTGGATGCGGCCTTTGCGGGGATCGACCGGATATTGATCATTTCCGCGGACGGTGACAATGAAACCAGAATTCGTCAGCATACGAATGCGGTAGAAGCAGCTGTACGCGCGAAAGTAAGCTTCATCGCTTATACGAGCTTGGCGAATGCAAGCGAAAGCCAATTGTTCCTAGCTCCGCCGCACCAAGCCGCAGAAAAAGCCATTCTGAAAACCGGCATTCCCTACTCGTTCCTGCGTAACAACTGGTACCTGGAGAATGAGATCGCGAGCATTCAAGGCGTGCTGGCAGGAGCGCCATGGGTGACGTCTGCCGGAGGCGGAAAGGTAGGCTGGGCCCTGCAGCAAGAATATGCGGAAGCGGCAGCAGCCGTGCTGGCCGGGAACGGTCATGAAAATACGATCTACGAGCTGTCCGGCAAGCCGCTGTCGCAGGAAGAACTGGTATCCGCACTCGGCAAAGTATTGGGACGGGAAGTTCCTGTGCAGCACGTCGATGATGCCACCTATGCGGACATCATGAAAAATGCCGGCGTACCGGACTTCCTCATCCCGATGCTTGTAGAGATTCAGCAAGGCATTCGGTCAGGCGCTCTCGAGATCGAAAGCAACGATTTCGAAAAGCTGCTCGGCCGTCCGTTAACGCCAATCGACCAAGCCCTGAGCCAGCTTGTAAAAGGGATTTCCTAAGTACCGAATCGGAATTTATCAATGCCGACCTTTCTGAAAGAGAGGTCGGTTTTTTTGATAGCCTGTCTAACCGTCCGCGCCATCCGTCAAACCGTCCAAGGTCCGTTTACGCGCCTCGTCTTCTGTTAAATCGTCTCCGGTCCGTCGGTGCGCCCGCCTTCATCTCCTCCGTCTCCAGGCAGATTGCTTTGGCGAAAAGCTGCAAAAGTACAGGAATTGGGGCCGGACAAGATGACTATGGCGCAAAATCCTGCCAAAATACAG
>NZ_BOVJ01000230.1 GCF_018403665.1 Paenibacillus cisolokensis | reverse complement strand
GTTACGAAGACACTCGGCTAAGAGCTTGTACCCATAGATATGCTCTTCACCTTCCACAAGCTCCAACAGCCATTCTTTTATCTGCTCGTCGCTTATTTGCGTCCCTGCAGCCGCCGATATGCGCTGGGAGCTGAAGCAAATCTTGAAGCCGTGGCTGGAAAAGCTGCAGCCTTACGGGGACAGGGGCTACAGCAAGCCGTTAAGGCCATAACCCGCACTTTCGGAAGCCGCCTGATTGCGGCCTGTTTTCTATTCGGCCTCCCGGCGGTTCGCAACGTTTATTCGGTTTTATTCGGCTATGCAATAACGTGCAAAGGTTCTTGTCGTGGGCCGATGACAAGAACCTTTTCCCTTTACGTCGAATGCGTTACTTTGCTTTGAAATGGACGATCGCGCTGTACCGGATTTTTCCGGCGTTCGGGTCGAAGACCGCCTGATAGGACAGATTCGCCACCTCCAGCAACAGCGCTTTGTTATTCTCGATTTGCTCCTCGATTTTGCGTTCCAGCGTCTTCAGATCGGTCGCCTCGAAACATTCGATTTTGTCCTGGATGCGTTCCAGCGAAAATCCCTCTAGCATGCGAAATCCCCCCTTCCTTGCCTTCCTTGCGAAACAAAGTGTGTTCTTTACGATCGATGTCAATCCTTGCGAAACAAACTGCGTCCTCTACGATCATGTCAATTGCGGTCCGCTTTTGTCA
The DNA here is from genome assembly GCF_018403665.1 of Paenibacillus cisolokensis. Lineage (GTDB taxonomy): Bacteria > Bacillota > Bacilli > Paenibacillales > Paenibacillaceae > Paenibacillus_AH > Paenibacillus_AH cisolokensis. Next base: position 9,231 of record NZ_BOVJ01000230.1, on the reverse strand, counting down.
AGTAACATAGCCGGGAATGGCCGCCGGGCGGGACGCGGGAGTTGACAGACCTTCTTGCTGTTCGCTATCATTTTGATGAATACCAGATAAGAACCAACGGCCGGCGCAGCCGGCGCGTACAGTGAAGGGGTTTGCAAATGAGCGACAAACCGAGTCGAACGACATTCCGCAAGCGGCTGGATGAAATGGTCTCCCAGCTCAGGGAGGAGATTGTGGCGGGCAAGCGGGCGATCGGCGAATTTTTGCCTTCCGAGCAGGCGCTGGGCGAGCAGTTCCAGCTCAGCAAAATTCCGTCCGCAAAGGACTGGACATGCTCGTCGCGGAGGGGCTGATCGAGAAGGTGCCGAGAGTCGGCAACCGCGTGGCCAGTCCCGATGAAGAAGGCGTCCAGACCGTCAAATTCGGCTATTACCCTTCGGTGCTGCAGGAAGGGCTGCTCAACCGGGTGCTGGCGGATTTTCATGGCGCGTTTCCGCATATCCGGGTGCGTTCGATTCCGCTGCCTTACGACCAGTTCGCCGGTACCGTCGCGGAATACATGAGAAGCGACCTGCTGGACGTCATCACGATCAACTATACGGATTACAGGCATATGGCGGAGAACGGGTGGACCGATCTGCTGGAGGAGCTGGAGCCGAATCCCGAACTTTACCCCTTCCTTTCCGGCGTATTCGCGGACGGCTGTGCCAATCGCGCGCTTCCTTTCATTTTCTCGCCGATCGTGCTTTGCTACAACCGGGATCACTTCGCGGAAAAGCAGCTGCCCGAGCCCGACAGCGGATGGTCGTGGGACGAATTGCTGACGTCGGCGAAGAAGCTTAGCGAAAATCAAGGCCGATACGGCTTTTATTTTCATCTGTTGTCCGATAACCGGTGGCCGGTTTTTCTGCTCCAGTCGGGCGTCCGGTTCGTACCCGGCAGCGAGGAATACGATGAGGGGCTCCGGCGCAGCCTGACGCTGTTTCGCCACATTCAGCGCGACCGCAGCCTGTTTCCGAATTATATGTCGGAAAGCGACGCGGACGCGGAGGATCTGTTCTTGCAAGGCAAGCTGTCCATGATCATGTCGACCTATTTCAGCTTGAACCGCTTTATCGGCGCTCCGTTTGCGTTCGACGTGGCCCCGCTTCCGTATATGGGAGAAGCGAAGACGCTGCTGTTGACGATCGGGGCGGCGCTGAGCAGGCACTCGAAAGTGAAGGAGGCGGCCCGGACGTTCCTGGATTACATGCTGTCCTATCCGGTCCAGCTGAATATCCGGCAGCGCACGCTGAGCATACCCGCGAACAAGAAGGCGGCCGAATGGCAAGGCAAAGAGGTGATGGCGCGTCCCACCCGCTTCCATATGTACCGGGAAATCATCCCGACCTTCCGCAAGTTTACGGAGCTGAACCTGGCGGCATCCCAGCTCCAGACGGTCCGTAAAGAGCTGAAGCTGTTCTGGTCCGGGATGGAGGACGAGGAAACCGTGATCCGCCGGTTGAAATCGCAGCTCTTTCCGGTCGGCGCCGGTACGTAACCCTACTAAAAAACAGCGCACGTAAAATAGAGCGAATGCAAATAGAGCGCAGGCCAAAGAGAGCGAACGCAAAAGAGAGCGCGCAAAAGAGAGTGCGTGTAAAACAGAGCGCACGCAAAACAGAGTACGCAAAAGAGAGTGCGCGCCAAACATAGCGAACGCATAAACGGCTTCGGCCGTTTTTTCTGTATTTGCGTGCCCAGCTAAGCATGCATCTTCTGGACGGTTAAAGTCCGGTCGAGGGAGGGCCAAGCCTCCGCATAGCTAACGGAATGGTATGCCAAGAAGCGCCAGCGAAGATACTGGCGCGGCTCCGGATACGAAGTAAAGACACTATGTCAGTTGCATGGACTTAAAACACTGTTGTAAGCCGCATGCGCATGAAGGACGAACATCGGAAAAAGCCGTATGAGGGAAAACCTCACGTTCGTCGCGCCCCGCCTTCCGTCCAATCGACTCCGGTCCATCGAAGCGCCTCGTCTTTCGTCTAACTGTCTCCGGTCCGTCGAAGCGCCTCGTCTTCCGTCTAACCGTCTCCGGTCTGTCGATGCGCCCCTCCTTCAGCACCCCGTCTCCCGACAGATGGCGAAAACTGCAAAAGTACAGGAATTTGGGCTCGAACAGACGACTGTGGCACACATTGCTGCGAAAATACAGGAATTTTTGCGATTTTCGTTTTGTTTGGCTTCAACCGATCAAAAAACTGTACTATCGCAGGAATTCCCGCATTTTGGCTATTTTCCGTCCGAAAAAGTTGCACTTTTGCAGCATTGTTCCGGACGAAAGCTATTAATGTAATGTTAACTAACACAATAAACCAACAAATAAGCATCCGCGACCTTATTTCGTCTTTTAATGTAACTTTAATTGACATTCACTCCAGCTTTATTTTATGATCCATATATACTAGATATGAACAACAACAGACGGCATACCGGCCGACAGAAGAAAAGGAGGGATTGATGCGCATCTAAGTCTATATTCCGGGGTTATTTTCAACGTTTTTCCGTTTGTCTTTAAATGGTCCATATATGGGAAGGGCATTGACGGCGCTTACACGGATCATTACAATTCAGATATGAACCAGATAAGAACTATATGTGGTCATCAAAATTTCTGAACGAAGGGACGGTCTGCATGTTCAAAAAGAGCAAGGTTTGGTTTGTGCTTCTCGTCTTGCCGCTGGTCCTGGCCGCTTGCGGTTCCGACGGCAACGATCCCGCGCCGGGTTCGTCGAACGGCTCGTCGGGAGAAGCCGCGTCGCCATCCGGCGAAATTACCGTTTGGGCCCATCCGTACGTGAGCGAAGAGAAAGCAGGGGAGATGAAAGCCTTCTGGGATTCGGTCATCCAGGCTTATAATGCCAAATTCCCCGACGTAAAGGTGAAATTCGAAGAGATTCCGTGGAAGGACCGGGAGCAGAAAATTTTGACCGCGCTCTCATCCGGCACGGGTCCGGACGTCTTCTACCAAATTCCCGACCAGGTTCCGCAATTCGCCAATCAAGGCGTGCTCGCGCCGCTTGACGACTACTTGACGGATGACGATCTGGCGGACTTCAACGAAGGGGCGCTTAAGGCCGGCAACGTGGATGGCAAGCAGTACGCGCTGCCGATCTTGCAGGAGACGCAGACGCTGATTTACAACGCCGATATCGTCAAGGACATCGGGGAAGATCCGGCCAATCTCCCGACCACATGGGACGAATTCAACGCCTGGGCGGAGAAAGCCGCCGCCAAAGGGTATTACGCCCGCGATTTCGCCGGAGCGGAAGCGTGCTGCAACGCCACCCTGTACCCGCTGCTTTGGCAGAAAGGGGGAGACGTGTTGGCGGAAGACGGCAGCGTCATTCTCGACAACGAAGCCGGCGTGGCCACGTTCCAGTACATTAAAGATATGTATGACAAAAAATGGATTCCCGCCGACTCCGTATCCAACAAAGATCAATTCCCCGAATTTCTGTCCGGCAAAATGATGGCGATATGGGGAAGCGGATATACGTTGACCGTGCTCAATGAAGAGAAAATCAACTACGTCATCGGCGAGCCGTTGACGGACCGGACGAAAGCGACGTTCGGAACGGTCGGCATGTTCGTCGTATCGGATAAAAGCAAGAACAAAGAGGCGGCCGCCGAGTTCGTCAAGCTGCTTACCGATACGGAAAACCAGAAAACCTTCAACAAGCTGACGAACTACATTCCGACCCGAAAATCGGCCGCCTCGATACACGACGGCGACGAAGCGATGAAGAAGATGACCGCCATCGCCTCCGTCTCCCGCGCCGGCATCGTCAGTCCTGTCGCGAGAACGATTATGCCGAAAATCCAGGCGGAAATCGCGGCGATGCTGGAAGGCGGCAAAACGCCGCAGGAAGCCGCAAGCGCAGCCGCGGCAGCGGTCAGGGACGAATTGGCGAAAGTGAAATAAACCTTCGCGCGCCGCAGGTGCGCAGGTCGGCGGAGCTGTCTTGAGGGGCGGCTCCTGCCGTTCCAATCTGATCATTTGGAGGGACGCGGATTGAAATCGTACGCCACAACTGACCCCGATCCAAGCGTAACGAAGCCCGGACTGGGCGCCCGTCTAGCGAAGGAATGGCGAAAAAACGCGTTCGTCTACGTAATTCTGGCACCGGTTCTGCTACATTTTCTCGTGTTTCAGGCCTTTCCGCTCGGCTTCAGCTTCGTTCTTTCGTTCATGGACTGGCCGATCATCGGAAAAAGCGAGTTCGTCGGCTTGAAAAACTGGGAAACGTTTCTGAACGACAAGCTCGCCTGGAAATCGATCCGCAATACGCTTATGTTCTCGCTGTATTATATTTTGCCGACGATGGGGATCGGGCTGCTGCTCGCACTGCTTGTCAGCATCCGCTCGAAGTTGGCCGGCTTTTCAAAAGCATCTACTTCCTGCCGGTCGTCACGTCGTTTGTCGTCATCTCCGGCATTTGGGCCTGGCTGTTCAAGGGCAACGATACCGGCATTTTTAACTATGTTCTCAGCTGGTTCGGCATCGAACCGCAGCTGTTTTTCTCCGATTCCAAGCAGGCGTTGATCGTGCTGGCGGCGCTCAGCGTGTTCAAGGTGTGCGGAAGCACGATGGTGTACTACTATGCCGGCCTGAAATCGATTCCGACGCACTTGTACGAAGCCGCGAAGATGGACGGGGCCTCGGGGTGGACGATCTTTTGGCGGATCACGTTCGTGCTGCTGCTGCCGATCCACTTCTACGTCGCGATTTTCACGACGATCGGGTCGTTCCAGATTTTCGATTCGGCCTATCTGCTGACATCAGGCGGTCCCAATTACGCCACAATGACGATCGTCTACTACTTGTATCAGGAGGGCTTCGTCGGCCTTCGCATGGGTTATGCGAGCACGCTGGCCTACGTCCTGTTTTTCATCGTCCTCGCGCTTTCGCTCGTTCAGCGGAAGTTTATGGGCAAAGACCTTCAATACTAAATACTAAATCAAGAGGAACCGGAAGGGAGGCGCTGTTATGCCTGTCGCGATCAAAAGACTGCCTTTGTACGTGATCCTTGTACTGCTTGGCGTCAGCTTTCTGTTTCCGTTCGTTCTGATGGTGCTCGGCTCGTTCCAGAAGGTCGGGAGGGCGATCGCCGACCCGCTGTTCTGGATTCCGGACGAACCGACGCTGTACAATTTCCAATATATTTTCGAGGCGAGCAATTTTGCGAGATGGATCGGCAACTCTCTGTTCCTGACGCTGGTACCGGTGGTGACGCAAATGTTTCTGGCGGCGCTGCTCGGGTACATTTTCGCGAAAAACGGTTTTTCGGCCGGGAATTCATCTTCTGGACGCTGATGGCCGTCGTCATGGTGCCGAACCAGTTGCTCATCATTCCCAAATTCATCATGTTCAGCGAGTTCGGATGGGTGAATACGTACGCTTCCATCATCGTGCCCGAGCTATGGGCGATCATGGGCGTGTTTCTTGTTCGCCAGTTCATGCAGACGATTCCGAATGACATGGAAGAGGCCGCATATATCGACGGCGCCGGCGATTTCCGGGTGTTTTTTCAAATTATGCTGCCTTTGGCCAAACCGGCGCTGGCGACGGTCGGGACGTTCGCGTTCATCTCCTGCTGGAACGATCTGTTTACGCCGCTGATTTTTTGACGACCGAGAATATGTACCCGATCACCGTCGGTTTGTCCTCGCTGCTGACCAAGGAAGGCAATTTCGGCATCGAGATGGCGGGCGCGGTCATTTCGTTCATACCGACCTTTTTGATTTTCCTGTTTTTCCAGCGCTATTTCACCGAAGGGATCGCCATGTCCGGCATCAAATCGTGACGGCGGTGGCGCTTGCCCAGAGATTGGATATGAGACGGAGGGAGACGAGCTTTGAAATCTGTAATTGCCCAAACCGGCGTCGTGAAGACGGTGGAGCATCAAGAACCCCCCGGCCGCCGGTGGCACCGAACTTCGTGCTGATTCGGACCGCGTTCTCGGCCATCAGCCCGGGGACCGAACTGTCGATGGCGAAGCGGACCGGCGAGCAGCCCGTAGAGCTTGGCTACAGCGCGTCCGGCATCGTGCTCGAAACGGGAGAGGGGGTCACCCACGTCCGTCCCGGACAGCAGGTTGCCTGCTACGGCGCGCCGTTCGTGCATCATGCCGAAACGCTGGCCGTACCCAAACATCTGGTTTCCCCGGTGCCGGACGGCGTGACGCTTGAGGAAGCGTCGTTCGCCGGCCTGGGGGCCATCGCCATCCATGCGCTCCGGCAATCGGACCTCCGTTTCGGGGAAAGCGTCGTGATCGTCGGCTTAGGCATACTGGGGCAGATTATGGCTCAAATCGCCAATGCCGCGTCGTTTCACGTCTTCGGTCACGACTTGCTGCGGTCCCGCTGCGATCTTCTGCGGCGGTCCGGCGTCGCTCATGCGTTCGATTCGGATGCCGACATGGAGCGCCGGTTATTCGAATTGACAAAAGGCGAGGGAGCGGACGCGGTCATCCTTTGCGCGGGCGGCCATGCGCCGGAGCTGATCAACGCATCGCTCAGACGGCTCCGCGATCGGGGGAAAATCGTCATCGTCGGCGATTTGAAGATGGAATTCGAGCGGGAGTTCATGTTTTCGAAGGAAGCCCAGGTGCTCATATCCCGCGCCGGCGGTCCCGGCCGCTACGACCGCAATTACGAGGTGCGCGGCTTCGATTATCCGGTAGGATACGTTCGGTGGACGGAAGGGCGCAACGTGGAAGAATACCTCCGGCTGCTGGCGGAGAAGAAGCTGCAAGTCCGAGAACTAATATCGGAGGTGGTGCCCATAGACCGGGCGGCGGATGCGTATCGTCTTTTTGCGACCGCTCCGGAGCGAACGATTGGCGTACTGTTGAAGTATTAAGCTGTTCGAATATTCATACGGAAAGGGGTTTTGTGTAATGATTCGATTTTTCGGCAAAATGGCGGCCGTAGCGCTGGCGTCATCCCTCGTGCTGTCGGCGGGTACGGCTCAGGCCGATGCCGCATCGCCCCGTCCCTCCTCGAAGCTGGAGCGGAAAGTTTACGGCGAACCGGAGAAGCTGCTGGCCCCGATGAATTCGGCCATCAGTATTTTCGACGGCGCGGTAGGCCGGGAAGACGGCCACGACGTCATGTACACGACGACGAAAGGCACGACGGCCGTATTCAGCGTCGTCGATCTCGACGACTACAAGCTGTTGCGCAGCATGCCGATTCCGGGCGTGACCGACTCGTGGCAGCACGAGGTGGCGCCGGACGGCACCGTCTACATAGCGGCCGGCGGGGGAAGTCAGCCGAAGCTGTGGAGCTATTCGCCCGAGACGAAGGAGCTCAAGGGCGTCGCCGACATTCCCGACGCTTCGTCCACCTGGGCGCTCGTTACGGACGAAGCGGGCAACGCCTACGTGGGCACGTACCCGAGCGGGAAAGTATACCGGTACGATCCCGTCACGAAGCAGGTACGCGACTACGGACGGCTTATCGGCGAGACGTCGCAGGAATACGTCCGGTCGATGGCTTACTACAAGGGCCATATTTATGCGGGAACGCATGACAAAAAGATATTCAAGCTGAATGTCGAGACCGGCGCCAAGGAAGACATCGCGGACGATCCGATTCTCGACGGCGAGGAGTCGTTCGTTTACGATCTCGACGAGGCGGGAGGTTATCTGTTCGCCCGTTTCAGCAAATCGAGCAATATGTACGTGTACGATCTTGAAGGGGAGCGGTGGCTGGATACCGTCATTCCGAACGTAACCGGACTGCACGTGCCGAAGGCGCTCGAAGGGAAGACGTACTTTATCTCCGGCGGCAAGCTGAAATCGTTCGATTTGGCCGCACACGTCGTGGAAGATACCGGGATGGCGTACGCAAGCGGCCTCCGGGGCGCAGACTGGGTCTATGTGGACGATCCGAAGCTGCCGGGTCCGAATCTGGTGACGATTCAGTTCGGCGGGTCCGTCACGTTTTTCAATCTGGAGACGAAAACGGTCCGTGTGTTTCCGCCGGTTGTCGCCCCGTCGGCATCGATCGTGCAGGCGGTGGAAACGGGACCGGAAGGAAATCTCTACGTCAGCGGCTACACGAGCGCAATCGGCGCGATTTATAACCCGGCAACGGGACAAAATACGACGATTACACTCGGGCAGGCGGACACGATGACGCCGTTCGAGGGCGATATGTGGATGGGGGTTTATCCGAACGGCTATATGTACCGCTACGACCCCGACAAGGCGCCGGGCGCGCAAAATCCCGAGCAAATGTTCCAGATCGGCAGCGATCAGGATCGGATCAACGCCTTGACGGCGGCGGAAGGCAAGCTGTACATCGGCACTATCCCGTACTACGGCAAGCTTGGCGGCGCGATAACCGTATACGATCCCCACGCATCCGGCGGGCCGTCTGTGGAGGTGTACCGCAATGTCGTCGAGAACCAGAGCATTACGGGGCTTGCGTACCGCGATGGCAAGATTTACGGCACGACGACAATCTTCGGGGGGCTCGGAAGCGATCCCGCGGCGTCGGAAGCGAAGATGTTCGTGTGGGACACGGAGAGCCGCACGACCGTCGCTGAGTTTACGCCTCGGGCGGAAGGCATCGAACGCCCGCGTTTGATCGGGGGCATTTCGCTCGGGCCGGACGGCCTGCTGTGGTCTACGGCGAACGGCGTCATTTTTGCGGTAAATCCGCAGACGCTTGAAGTGGTGAAGAGCCGCAATCTGTACCCAGAAGTGACCGATTACGGCATGTGGCGGCCGGCGAAGCTGTACTGGTCTCAGGACGGCCTGCTGTATGCGAACGTCGCCTCCAAGCTGACGGCGATCGACCCGGAAACGCTGGACTTCCGCTATCTCGGCGAGAGCGAGTCGTTCGCCCTCGGCGCCGACGGCAACCTGTACTTTACGCCGACGAACGAGAAAACGATGCTGTACAAAATCGCGGTATCGGACCGAAATATACCGGGAGACGTGGATGGAGACGGCATCGTCACGGGCAAGGACGTGTCGCTCGTCGCGTGTCACCAGCATGAGACGGTGACCGAAGAGAACCGGATTTACGATGTCAACCAGGACGGGAAGATCGACAGCGCCGATGTGAGACTGACCGTACAATTGATGCGGGAATCCCGCAATGAAGCGAAGCCGTGATCTGAGGGATTTCATGCAACGTACAATAACGCGTCAAAAAAGGGGGGGGCTGTCCCAAATGGTCTTGAATGACCTGGGG
>NZ_BOVJ01000229.1 GCF_018403665.1 Paenibacillus cisolokensis | reverse complement strand
CGCTGCTGCTCGCCGCCGGACAGCTCGCTCAGCCGGTTGCGGCGGCGGTCCTGCAGGCCGACCGCTTCCAGCAGCTCCAGCGCCCTCGCCTTGCGGCGGCGGCCCCGCAGCAGAATCGGCAGCTCGACGTTCTCCTGCGCGGTCAGATACGGAATCAGATTGCGCGCATTGTTTTGCCAGACGAAGCCGACCGTCTCCCGCTTGTAGCGGATCAAATCACGGTCGCTCATCGACAGCAGATCTTTGCCGGCAACGGTCAGTTTGCCCGCAGACGGCCGGTCGAGGCCGCCCAGCATGTTGAGCAGCGTCGATTTGCCGCTGCCGCTGTTGCCGACAATCGCCATCAGCTCCCCCGGCTCGACGCGGAGATCGAGTCCCTGCAGCGCCACGACTTCCAGATCCGCGCTCTTATAGATTTTAACGAGTCCGTCGCATACGATCATCCGTTCATTCCTCCCCCAGCTTCAGCGCCTGATGAACGCGGATACGGAACATCCGGTATCCGAGTATCGCAAGCCCGGCCGCCAGCATGAAGGCGACGGCGCCGAACAACTGCGCATAATCGCCCAGCTCGTGAACGACCCGGAACGGCGGCACCTGCTCGGACGGATGGAAGGACATCCGGAACAGCGGAACGAACCATTCGCCGGTCAGGCGGCCGCAGAGCCAGCCGATCAGAACCGCCGCGCCCGACGTCAATATCTGCTCGCTGACGAGCATGCCGACCAGCTGCCCGTACGGTATGCCCATCGCCCGCAATACGCCGTACTGCAGCGTTCTTCCCGACAGGGTAAGCACCCAGAACAGCAGAAAACCGCAAAAGCTGATCACAATGGAAATGACGAAGCCAAGCGTCATGACGCCGTTAATCGCCATCCGGAACGGATCGTTCTTGGACCGGATCAGCAGCTGCGACGTATCTTTGAGGCTCGTGATGCGCAGCCCTTTATTCTTGATATCTTCATAAACGTCCGAGCTTGACGCTCCGGGTTCCAGCTTGAGCCAAACTTCGTACGGCTCCAGCGCAAGGCGGTTCTGAATCGTCGCCAGCTGCGCGACGATCAATTGGGGGCGCGATGCCAGGGCGTTCCCGCTGCCGGCTTCCGTCGGCGGAGGGTTCGGGTTCCAGGACGGCCAGTAGTCCACGATGCCGTAGACGGTGAACAGCGCGCTGTCGAGTCCGTTCCAGCCGATCCGGATCGGATCGCCGGGCTTCAATCCGCTTTCCTCCGCCACCGAACGGGAAATGAGCACGGCCTTCGGATCGGTCGCGATCAGGTTCAAATAATGATTGATATGCCGGTCCAGCAAGCCGTCGCGCATCCAGGCGGTCGCGCCGAACTCGTCGGTCCGGATGCCGAGTAACGTAGCCGTCCCGCCATTCTTGCCGTCGCTCGCATAATTGGCGTCGGGTTTGCGGAACACGCGGGCGGCGGACCGCACGCCTTCCAGCTCCGTGAACGGCAGGAACGGCGGCTCCGTATACTGCACCCGCTTCGGCGCCGGCGCGGGCTCGGCCGCTTCCGCTGCGGGCGGCTGCGGTCCGCCCATCATCTGCGGCGGAGGCGCGTCGTTCTCCCACAGCGTCGACAGCGTAATGTCCGCGCCGTTCGCATACCGGATTTTGTTTTCCTCGTAATCGTTGATCGTACGGGCCGCGTGAGCGCTGAACAACCCGGTCGCGACCGTCAAAATGAGAAACATCTGAATCGTCAAATATTGTCTCGACGAGCGGCTGATCTGAATAAGCACCGAGTACAGCGCGGGCGGCCAGCGGCGCCGGCCGAGCGCATACACGAGCCGGATGAACAGCGGATAGATCCGCAGCAGCAGCAGTCCGCCGCCGAGCGCGAACAGCGCCGGCGTCAAAAACAGCAGCGGGTCCATGCTCATCATGCCGGCGTCCAGACCGAGATTTTGCAAATCGTCCATCCGCCGGCGGAAGCCGTACAGCAAATAGACCGATATGCCGATCAGGATCAGGTCGATGCCGCTCTTGTGCCAGAAGGTCCAGCCTTCCGTGCGGGATACCGTCCGCTTGCGGTCGACGATCGAAACCCTCGCGGCGCGCACGACCGGCAGCAGCGTCAGCACGATCGCGCCGAGGACGGCCAGCGCCGAAGAAGCGAGCGCCTTCGAATTGAACTCCACCTGCAGGGCGGCGCGGTTGACGAATTCGAGAAAGCCGTCGGAAGCGCCGAGCATAATCGTAAAGCCGTAGCCGACGAACGGTCCCGCAGCGAACGCCAGCAAGCCGAGAATGACGATTTCCGCCGCATAGGCCAGCACGATTTGCAGCCGGCTCGCGCCCCGGCTTCGCAGAACCGCGATTTCCGTTTTCTGCCCTTCGACGATTTTATTCGATACGAGCAGCAGATAAAAAGCGAGCATGATGATAACCGGCGCGTACAGCGCCCACAACAGCTGATTCAGCCGCTCTTCGGTCTTCAAATATTCGCCGACGGTCGCAAGCGCCGGAAAATCCATCGTATGCATGCCGAGCCGGTTCAGAAAGTAACGGTCGAGCCGGCCCGCCTCGCTTACCAGCCGCCCGATGCCCGCCACCTTCAATTCGTTGTAGTCGAACGCCCCTTGCCATTCGAGTCCGATGATTTGCAGCCGTCCCTTGTCCGTTATTTCCTTCTCGAACAGGTCGAAAGCCACGATGAACGACCGTCCGCCGCCTTCCACCCGCGAGCGGAGATAGGCCTCCTCGATTGGTTTCTGCTCGATGACGCCGACCAGCTTGATCAGCAGCGTCTCTCCGGTGGCCGAATTGTTCACCTGGAAGACGGCGTCCAGATCCCGTTTGTACTCCATCAAAATTTTTGCGTCACGACCGCCTCGATGACGCCGTCCACCGGCTCGGCGGACGGCATCCGCCCGTCGAGCAGCTTGGCCTGATCCTCCAGGTTGGAGTAGGCGACGACGTTGGCCGGCTTTTTCGATTTCAGCTCGGCCTCGGTCGCATTTTGCGGAATCGTCTCATAGCTTTGCGTGCTGCGCCTGATCGCCCAGTCGATGACAGACGGTCCGAACTGTCCGATCCCGCTTCGGAACCGTTCGTCAGCCGCCCTGATACGGGTCGGCCGTTCGTTTACCGGCACTTCGGGGGAAAGCGAGCTCGTCACCCGCAGCCAGCCGGGAAACTGTCCCGTGTCGCTCTGATGCTGCTGCAGCTCCTTGATCAGCGTCCGCTGCAAAATCGCTCCCGTATACATCGGCATCGAAGCGAACAGCGCGACGCATACGGTCAACCCCAGCCACAGATTGAGCTGCAGCCAGCGGTTTTTGAGCATTTTGCGGAATATCATCGTTAATAAGGCCAACCCCATCCCCTGCCTTCTCTCTTGAACGAAAAGATCAGTTGTTCAGAATGACTTCCTGCCCTTCTTCCAATCCGCGCCTGATCTCAACTTCCGTGGAAGTCATAATGCCGACCTCGACGTCGACTTCCTTCCGCCGCTCCCCGTCGATCACCTGAACGTACTTGCGGTCCAGATACGTCCGAAGCCCGGATCGGGGAATGACGATGACGTTTTCCTTCCGCTCCAGAAAAATTTTAAAGTCGGCAAACTGGCCGATTTCCCCTTTGGCATCGGTTTGAAGGATCAGCTTCCTGGCGTTGCGCTCGCGTTCGGCCTCGTCGCCGGACAGCGGCGCCGAGGAAGGGGTTTGCAGCACGGTGCCGGTATATTTCTCCTTCTGATACGTGATTTCCGCTTGCATGCCCGGCTGCACCGCGATGATGTCGGACGTATTCTGCGCTTCGTATGTAAGCTGCACCTGATTCGGATCGGCTATGGAGTAGATCGCCTGGTAAGCGTTCACCGTTTGTCCCGGCTGAATGTCGGACACATACGTGACAATGCCGTCGATCGGCGACGTGAGCCGGTTCCGGACGATCTGCTCCTCCAGCGCGTTCAGCGTCAGCTTCGCGCTCTCCAGATCGATTTCGCGCATCCGGATGTCGTTCGGGTCGCCGCCCTCCCGGCTGCGCTTCAACTCGATTTCGGCCTTCTCGACGGCGAGCCGCTGCAAGCTTGTTCGCAGCTCCAGATCGCCGTGATCGAGCTCGGCAAGCAGCTGTCCTTTCTTCACCGTCTCGCCCACTTTGGCGTGCAGCTTGACCAGCCTTCCCCCCGATTGCGTAAAATAGACCTGCGAGGACGAACGGGAAACGAAGGTCGCCGTCCCCTGGAAATAGCGCTCGATCGTGCCGGTCGCGACCTTGACCGTGTCGTACTGCTCCTCCGCCGGCTTGATCAGCGGCGGCGGAATCGGCTCTTCCTCCGTCGGCAGCAGCGAACAGCCGGCCGGCACGAGCGCAAGCAGCAGCGCGAAGCCGCCGAGCAGTTTTCGGTTAAACGCTTTCATTTCAAACAATCCGACCATCCTCCAATGTAAAAGTCCGGTCCATAATTTCCATCACGTTCGGATCATGCGTCGTCAGAATGACCGTCATGTTCAGCCGCTGCACCAATTGGCGGAACAGACCGATGACCTGCAGCCCGGTTTTGAATCCAGCTCGGCCGTCGGCTCGTCCGCCAGCAGCAATACCGGCCGATGAGCGATCGCCCTTGCGATCGCAACACGCTGCTGCTCGCCGCCGGACAGCTCGCCCGGCCTGTGCTTCATCCGGCCCCCCATCCCGACCTGCTCCAGCGCCTCGCGGGCGCGGGCGCGCACTTCGG
>NZ_BOVJ01000228.1 GCF_018403665.1 Paenibacillus cisolokensis | reverse complement strand
ACAAACTTCTTGACACTACCGGAATTTTCACCGTTTTGGGAATTTCCCCCCGGAAAAACTGCACTTTTGCAACTTTGTTCTTTTATTGGTTTTCATCTTCCGGCTGCCAGCCATAGCGGACCCGGATTTACAGCAAGTAATTTCGGGGCTGTGGCCGTTCACAGCGGGTGTGGAGCGAACGAATAAGACCCTGGAGCTTCGCAATCAGGCGCCCAGTGGTTGGGTCTGCGAGGGAGGATGGAGCCCTGGCCGCCATCTTGTTTAAGCTTTGTGGCCAAACAGTATCATTCTCAGACGACGGAGTCTTTTTTTGTCGGCGAAATTTTTGTGCATGTTTCCCGTCTGGTGTACAATAGGCGGTAGGTTTCGACTTTATCGGGAGGGCATGAAGAGTGAAATGGCATGAATTGACGATCGCCACGACAGAGGAAGCGATCGAAATGATTTCGAATTTTTTGCATGAAATGGGGGCAGGCGGCGTAGCGATCGAAGAATCGGGGACGCTAAACAAGCAGCGGGACACGTCTTACGGCCAATGGTATGAGCTGCCGCTCAACGACATTCCGGAAGGCTGCGCCGTCATCAAAGGCTATTTTCCGGAGGAGACCGATATGGAGCGCATCGCCGGGCAGCTGCGTCCGTCGATCGAGCAGTTGCGCGAGTTCGATATCGATCCCGGGCATTATGAGATTTCCGTCAAAACGGTGGACGAGGAAGACTGGGCGAACGCCTGGAAGCAATATTTCAAGCCGATCCGGGTGACGGAGCGGCTGACGATCAAGCCGACGTGGGAGACGTATACGCCGGAGAAGGACGAAATCGTCATCGAGCTCGATCCCGGCATGGCGTTCGGCACGGGCACCCATCCAACGACTTCGCTCTGCCTCAAGACGATCGAATCGGTCATTCGCGGGGGCGAGCAGGTCATCGACGTCGGAACCGGTTCCGGCATTTTGGCGATCGGCGCCGCTTTGCTCGGCGCGGACCGCGTGCTTGCGCTCGATCTCGATCCGGTGGCGGTATCCAGCGCGAAGGAAAACATCAGGCTGAACGGGCTGGAGGATAAGATCGACGTTCGCCGAAGCGATTTGCTGGGCGTGCTGCGCGGCGAAACGGCAGGGGATGAGGACGGCCGGCGTCCGCTGCGACTGTCGCTGCCGGTCGACGTCATCGTGGCCAACATATTGGCGGAGATTATTCTGCTGTTTATCGACGATGTATACGATGCGATGAAGCCGGGCGGCATCTATATCGCTTCGGGCATTTACAAGAACAAGGAGTCGGATGTGGCAGCGGGACTTGCGGCCGCCGGCTTCGAAATCGTCGATCGGAGAAGGGACGAGGACTGGATTGCCTTCGTGGCGGCGAAGCCTTCCGTGGACGACGACGCGCCGGATCGGCGCCTGCGGGGAGAGTGAGCGCGTGGAGCGGTTTTTATGGTATCCGTTGGAGGATTTGCCGTTTATCGTCATCGTGCTCGTGCTCGCTTTTACCGTTCACGAATTCGCGCATGCATACAGCGCGTACAAGTTCGGGGACCATACCGCATACAATGCCGGCCGGGTAACGCTTGACCCGCGCGTCCATCTGGACGTGCTCGGCACGATTCTCATATTGATCGCAGGCTTCGGCTGGGCCAAGCCCGTACCGGTCAACCCGAACCGCTTCAAGCGGCCGCGGCTGATGGGCGTCATCGTATCGGCGGTCGGACCGCTCAGCAATCTGGCGCTGGCCGTGCTCGGCATTTTCGCCGTATACGTGCTGAACGAAACGGCGCTTCTCGATGCCGGCTCGATCGGCGTGCGCAAAGCGCTCGTTCATTTTTCTATTACTTGATCTCGATGAATCTGCTGCTCTTCATTTTTAATTTAATCCCGCTTCCGCCGCTCGACGGCTACCGGATCATTCAAGATTTGGTGCCGCTTCATGTGCGCTACAAGATGGACCAGAACGTTCAATGGGGCATCTTCGTTTTTTGCTGATCGTGTTTATCCCGCCGCTGCGAGCCGTGACGCTGGAGCCGCTGTTCGGCTACTCGTCGAATTTGCTCTGGTTCTTCCAGTCGTTGTTCGAGCGCGTGTTCTCGCCGATGGACTGGTTCCGATTCGGCATGGATTTTGCATCGTGAAACGTGTATGATGAAAGTTGGAGCTTTACAGCTCCTGTGACGGAGCTTGAAAGAGGGTAGCGTTCATGCAGCGATATTTCGTGCCGCCGGAGCAATTCGGCGAAAGCTCGGTCGTTCTGGCCGGCGAAGACGCCCGCCATGCTGTCCGCGTCATGCGGATGAAGCCGGGCGACGAATGCATCGTTAGCGACGGCGTTTCCCGCGAAGCGCGGGTCGTCATCCGCGATGCGGACCCGGAGCGGGTGACGGCGGACATCGTAGAACCGTTGCCGGGGGATCGGGAGCCGGGTTGGTCGGTTACGGTGGCGCAAAGTTTGCCGAAAGGCGATAAAATGGAGATCGTCATTCAGAAAGGAACGGAGCTTGGCGCCGCTGCCTTTGTCCCGTTCCAATCGGAACGAATGATTGTGCAATATGACGCGCGAAAGGAAGCGAAGCGGCTCGAACGGTGGCGAAAAATCGCCAAGGAAGCCGCGGAGCAAGCGCACCGCAGCCGGATTCCGGACGTCGGGCCGGTATTGGCATGGCGGGAGCTGATCGCGCTTTTTCCCCGATACGATGCGGTGTTTTTTTGTTATGAGAAAGCAAGCGGATCGTTGCGGCACGGCTTGCGCACGGCGGTTCGGAGGTGGCTGGACGGCACCGGGAAGGACGCGCCGGCCCCGAACGTGCTGCTGGTCGTCGGTCCCGAAGGAGGCTTCTCCGAACGGGAGGCGGCTGAAGCCGAAGCGGCGGGGGCTGTCGCAGTCGGACTTGGCCGGCGCATTCTGCGCACCGAGACGGCTGCGATGGCGGCTCTTGCCTGCCTGATGTACGAATCCGGAGAAATGGGAGGCGTGTAACACCAATGCCATCGGTTGCATTTTACACCTTGGGCTGCAAAGTAAACTTTTACGATACCGAAGCGATCTGGCAGCTGTTCAAAAAGAAGGCTACGAGCAAGTCGACTTCGAAACGTCGACGGCCGACGTTTATTTGATCAACACCTGCACGGTGACGAATACCGGAGACAAGAAAAGCCGCCAAATTATCCGCCGCGCGATTCGCCGCAATCCCGATGCGGTAATCGCCGTAACGGGCTGCTACGCCCAGACGTCGCCTGCGGAAATTATGGACATTCCCGGCGTCGACCTTGTCATCGGCACGCAGGACCGCGACAAGCTGATGGACTATATTCGGCAAATTCAGCGGGACCGCAAGCCGGTCAATGCGGTGCGCAATATTATGAAGACGCGGGAGTTCGAGGAGCTGGACGTTCCGAATTTTGCCGACCGGACCCGCGCGTTTCTGAAGATTCAGGAGGGCTGCAACAATTTCTGCACCTTCTGCATTATCCCGTGGTCGCGCGGCCTGTCGCGCAGCCGCGATCCGCAAAGCGTCATCAGGCAGGCCCGCCAGCTTGTCGCCGCTGGCTACAAGGAAATCGTGTTGACCGGGATTCATACGGGCGGCTACGGCGACGATCTGGACAATTACCGGCTGTCTGATCTGCTGCGGGATCTCGACAAGATCGAAGGGCTCAAGCGGATTCGCATCAGCTCCATCGAAGCGAGCCAGATCGACGAGGCGATGATCGAGGTGCTGAACCGCTCGGATAAAATGTGCCGCCATCTGCACATTCCGCTGCAGGCCGGCGACGATTCCGTGCTGAAGCGGATGCGCCGCAAATATACGACGGAAGAGTATGCGGACAAGATCAGGCTGATCAAGCGGGCGATGCCGGGCGTGGCGATCACGACCGACGTCATTGTCGGGTTCCCCGGCGAGACGGACGAAATGTTCGAGAACGGCTACCGTTTCATGGAAGAGCTCGGCTTCTCGGAAATGCACGTGTTCCCCTATTCCAAGCGGACCGGAACGCCTGCCGCCCGGATGACGGATCAGGTGGACGAAGAGGTGAAGCATGAACGCGTCCACCGGCTGATCGATTTGTCCGAGCGGATGCAGCTTCAATACGCCGAGCAGTTCGTAGGCCAGGTGCTGGACGTCATTCCGGAGCGCGATTACAAGGGGGCTCCGGGCTCCGGGCTCGTCATGGGCTATTCGGACAATTACTTGCAGGTTGTGTTCGACGGCACGGAAGATCTGATCGGATCGCTGTGCCGGGTACAGATTACGGAAGCGGGCGTCAACGAGTGCCGCGGCCGGCTCGTGCGCGTATTGGAGTCGCACGGACGGGGCGCGACTGCGGCCGGCATTTAAACGCAAGGCCGGCCGGACCGCGCTGGAGCGGCCGGCCGTCTGCGCCGAACGATCGCCGAGCCGCCAGCCGGCCTCGGCGCTTTTCGTCAACAGGGGGTGCCTGAGATGAAGGAAATATCAGCGGGCGGCGTCGTATACCGCCGAACCGAAAATCATGAGCTGCAAATCCAACTGATTCAGGATCGCTACGGCAAAGTGTCGCTGCCGAAAGGCAAGATGGAGCCGGGCGAAACGGTCGAGCAGACGGCGCTGCGGGAAATAGAAGAAGAGACGGGGATGCGCGGCGTCATCAAGGCGCCGATCGACCAGATCAAGTACCGCTACCACCATGAGACAAAAGGGATGGTGGACAAGGAGGTTCATTATTATCTCGTCGAAGCGGTCGACGGCTCGCTGCAGGCGCAAGTCGAGGAAATTCGCGGCGTCGATTGGTTCACCCCGCAGGAGGCTTGGAGGCGGCAGCGCAAATTCGGGTACGACAACAACGACCGCATTTTGGCCGGCGCGTTGAAGCTGCTCGGCGTGGAGGTGACGGGAAATGACTGAACGGAGCATGCCGGAAAATGGACGGATGGGGCGGACATCGCCCGTTTCATCGATCATACGCTGCTCAAGCCGTTCGCGACGAGCGAAGATATTGCCAAGCTGTGCGCCGAGGCGGCGCAATACCGGTTTCGGTCCGTCTGCGTGAACGGCTCGTGGGTTTCCGTGTGCAAGGAACTGCTTGCCGAGACGGACGTCGGGATCAGCGCGGTCGTCGGATTTCCGCTCGGCGCTTCGGCGACCCGCGTGAAGGCGCACGAAGCGGCGGCAGCCGTGGATGACGGCGCAACGGAAATCGACATGGTCATGCCGATCGGCGCCGTCCTGGAAGGGCGGTACGGCGTGCTGATGTATGACGTGTCGGCGGTCGTCCGGGCGGTGGAAGGCGCGGCCATCGTCAAGGTTATTCTGGAGACGGGTTATCTGGACGATGTGCAGAAGGCGGAAGCATGCCGGGTGGCGGAAGCGGCCGGCGCGCATTACGTCAAGACGTCCACCGGCTTCGGCGCCGGGGGCGCGACGGTGGAGGACGTTCTCCTGATGCGCGGAGCCGTAACCTCCGCCATCGGCGTGAAGGCGTCCGGGGGAATCCGGGACGCCGAGACGGCGGTCCGCATGCTTCGAGCGGGGGCCAACCGGCTCGGCACAAGCGCCGGCGTCGCGATCGTCAGCGGACGGTCAAGCGGCGCAGCGCCGGCAAGTAGCAGAGGGGAAGGGCCAGAAGCGAGCTTGCAATATTGAAAATCGTCTGCGCGCGGGCGATCTGTCCGGCCGGACCGGCCGCCATCCATCCGGATACGGCCGCCAGTTCCCCGGTAAAAGGCAGGAACAGCGCCGCGCCGCCCACATTCAGCAGCACATGCGACCAGGCGACGAGCTGACCGGCCCTGCTGCCGCCGACCGAGGCGAGCAGAGCGGTAAAGCAGGTGCCGACATTCGAGCCGAGCACAATGGCGATGCCCAGTGCGGGCGGCAGCGCGCCGATCGCGGCAAGCCCCATCGTCATCCCGATGACTGCGGCGCTGCTGTGCACGATGGCAGTCAGCGTCATACCGGCGGCGACGCCCCAGAGCAGGCTTTCGGCTGCCCGCTCGAGAAACCAGCTGAACAGGCCGCTCGCCTGCACGGCCGGCCCGATCGATTGCATAATCGTAATGCCGCCGATCAGCATGGCGAAGCCGGCGAGGACGACGGATGCCCCGCGCAGCAGCCGCAGCCATTCCGGCATCGGGCGGTCGGCGCGCGTCAGCGGCAGAAGCCGGGCTTCGCAGGCCAGCGCGGTGAACAGCCACAGTCCGAGCGACGCCGCCAGCAGCGGCATGGCGAGCCGGCCCAGATTCAGGCCGATCAGCTCGGTTGTCAGGCAAGTGCCGATATTGGTGCCGAGCACGATGCCGAGCGTGCGCGGAAACGTGAGCAGGCCGGCATTGACGAGCCCGATCGAGATGACGGTGACGGCCGTGCTGCTCTGCAGGAAGGCGGTCGTCACGGTGCCGACGGCCAAACCGCGCAGCGGCGTGTCCGTGGAACGCTCCAGCAGGCCGGACAGCCGGGGGCCGGCAATACGGTGCAGCGCCATCTCCATCAGTTTCATGCCGAGTATAAAGACGGCGAAGCCGTAGAGCACCGGCAGCACAATTGTTTCGAACATATTCGCATCTACGCCCCTTTGCCGTAAGGAATCGGTTGAACGGCGAGCCGGGCCGATCGGTCCGCCGTCGCGCGTGTCGTATCATACATATGCGTTTCGGCAGACAAGCATGACAAGCACCCCCCTCCGGCCCGGCGGCGGGGGGACGTTTTTTACTGTGTTGGAAACGCGCAACGATTATAGAGACGTACAGAGACGTGTAACGATGCTTCCTGCCGCAAAGGCGAAGCCGTTCACGCTTGCATGGAAAGGACATGATGATGAGCAGAGCGAAAATTTATATGGCCAAAGGGCGCACGAAGCGGCTTGAACAGGGCCATCCCTGGATTTACGACAATGAGATCGAACGGATGGAAGGGGAGGCCGAGCCTGGCGATCTGGTGGACGTCTTGCAGTCGAACGGCCGCTATATGGCAACAGGATATTGGAACCCGCATTCGACGATTCGGGTGCGGGTCATCTCCCGCCGGCCGATCGGCGACATGGACGAGCCGTTCTTTCGCGAGCGGTTCGAGCGTTGTCTGAGCCATCGGCGCCGTTTCGTACGCGATCGCGATTGCCGGCTCGTGTACGGGGAGGCCGACTTCTTGCCCGGGCTGATCGTGGACCGTTTTGCCGACGTGCTCGTCGTCCAGCTGCTGACGCTCGGCATGGACCGGCGGCGGGAGACGATCGTGCAGGCGCTCGTCCGCGTGTTCGCCCCGAAAGGCATCTACGAGCGGAGCGATGTCGCCGTCCGGAAGCTGGAAGGACTGGAGGAGCGGAAAGGGCCGCTCTATGGCGAATGCCCGCGGACGGTCGTCATTCGCGAGAACGGGCTGGCGATGGAGGTCGATATCGAGGGCGGACAAAAACCGGTTATTTTTACGATCAGCGGGAGAACCGCGCGGCGATCGCGCCGCTTATGACCGGCTGGGGCGCGCGCAGCGGCATCAGGCTGGAAAGGAGGCCGTACGCGGAATTGCCCGAAGGGGCGGCAGTATGGAAAGGCGCGGTCGGGGACGGTTCCGAAGAAGCGGGGGAGCGCGCGGATGACGGACTGGCGCTCGTGCCGGTCAACGCCAACGGCAAAGTCGTCACGTTCCCGTATTGGGACGGCGCGACCGTGTTGGAATGTTTCGCGCATACCGGAAGCTTTGCGATGCATGCGTGCAAATACGGCGCGAAGAAGGTGACATGCCTCGACGTATCGGAGCACGCGATCGAAACGGCCAGACGGAACGCCGAACGAAACGGCTTTACGGACCGGATCGAGTTCGTCGTCGCCGACGCATTCGACTATTTGCGCAGCCAGGTTAAAGGCCTGGAGGAGCGGGCGAGGCGGGCGCAGGGAGGGGTCGATACCTCCAAGCCGCTCGGGGCGGCCGGGCGGACATGGGACGTCGTCATTTTGGACCCGCCGGCCTTCGCCAAGACGAAAGGCGCGCTCGCCGGCGCCTGCCGCGGGTACAAGGACATCAATCTGAACGGGATGAAGCTGGTCAATGAGGGCGGCTATTTGGTGACCGCAAGCTGCTCTTACCATATGAGCGAGGAACGGTTTCTCGGCACGATCCAGGAGGCGGCGGCCGACGCCGGCAAAGTGCTGCGGCTCATCGAATGGCGTTCCGCGGGCAAAGACCATCCGCGGCTGCTCGGCGTTCCCGAAGGCCATTACTTGAAGTTCGCCATCTTCGAAGTGCGCAGCCGGTAAGCGGATGCGCCAGCCGCATCGGCGCGGGCGCCGGAGCGCTTTTGCCGCGCCAAGGCCTCCCGATGCGGAAGGCCTTGGCCTTGCCGGAGCGGAAGGCCCCTTGTGCCGCGTCGGAGCGGAAGGCCCCTTGTGCCGCGTCGGAGCGGAAAGGCCCTTGTGCTGCGTCGGAGCGGAAAGGCCCTTGTGCCGTGTCGGAGCGCCGATCCGCCGGGAGCGCTTTTCTCCGCCTATTCCCGATAACGGACCTCGATCGGCCCGATTTCCGACCTCACTTTGATTTGCGGTCCGTTCTCCCCTTTCTGTCCCGCAATCGAGCGTTTCGACTGATCGTTTCGCTCTATGTCGAAATTGGTGCCGACTTTCCCGATCTCGGTCGACAAATCGAGGCGGACATTGTCGGGCTCGCGATCCGTTTCGATTGTGACGGCGCCAAGTTCCGTTTTCACGGCAATGTCGTTCTCGATGCTCGGGGCATAGATGTTGACCGTGCCCGTGCTGTTGCTGACCTCGGTCTTCCCGTTCACGTTGTCCAGACGGACCGCTCCGACCGAGTTGGTCACGATTGCCTGCTCCGTTGCCGTATCCGCAACCGTAATCGTCCCCACCTCGCTGCTTACGGCCAGCCGATCCGCATTCACTTCCCGATACTCGATTTTCCCGACGTCGGAATGAACCGTAACGCTGTTGTACGAATGGTCAGGAAGCTCCACGTGCAGTTCGGCTCCCCACGTCTCGATCAGGTCCAGCACATCAAGGCCGGGATTCCGGCTTTTCCCTCGAACGGTAACCTCCAATTGCCCGTCCGTCTCCCGATAATGGAAATCAAAATGCTTTTGCAGCTTTTCCGGATCGGATGTCCGGATGCTCAGGCGCGTCGTTTCATCGGGCGAAAGTCCGATATGAATGGACGGCACGTCGCTCGACACCTTCACTTGCCGGAATGTCGTTTCGAGCGTCGTTTCTTCATTGGCCTGCAGCGGTTGTTCGGACGCTTTCGTGACGGCGTTCATTTTGGCGGTGCATCCGGCAACAAGCAAGACAACCGCGAACAGCGCGGCGCATGCAACTCGTTTTCGGTTAAACATATCATTCGCTCCTTATATGCTCCGGTTTGGTACGGCCTAAGGCCGCGGGCGATCGGTCCCGAATTCTCTTCCTAAGTATACCAGCAGATCCAGTTGGTCAAACGGACCCAGGTCGGTAATTTGCACTGGACTTAGGTCCGGCATAACGGTTGCGCGATTCGTGCCGGAGGTACCGGCCGTCAGGATCTACCGTCGAGTTCTACTGTTGAATCTACCGTCGAGATCTACAGTTGAGATCTACCGTTGAGAACTACTGTTGAATCTACTGTAGGGATCTACTGTCGGGATCTACTGTCGGAATCGGCCATGTCCCGCCCGGTCGTTTAGCCAACATTTTCAGGAACATACGTTTGGTTTTTCTGGTGAAATGGCCGCCGCTTTTATGATAGAATAGGAGAATCGAAAAAGTCGGAGAAAGCGGGGAGAAGGATGGGGTTGCGTTTTGTGCTCGGGCGGTCCGGGGCCGGCAAAACCCGGTTTTGCCACGATGAAATACGGAGCCGGCTGCGGGAAAATCCCGACGGTCCGCCGCTCATACTGCTCGTGCCGGAGCAGGCGACCTTCCAGAGCGAATACGCGTTGCTGAAGGACGGCGGCCTGCCGGGTACGATTCGCGCCCAGGCGCTCAGTTTCCGGCGGCTCGCGTTTCGGGTTATGCAGGAGACCGGCGGCACGGCGCTCGTGCCGATTGGCGAGAACGGGCGGAATATGCTGCTCTACAAAATCGTTCACCGGCTGGAATCGGAGCTGGAGCTGTTCCGGCACGGCGCGGATCAGCCGGGCTTTATCGAGCGGCTCGGCGATCTGTTGACCGAGTGGAAACGATACGGCATCGACGCCGCGGCGCTGGGCGGCTGGATCGAGTCGGGAGCGGCCGCGGCGGCCGGAACGCTGCTGGCGCGCAAGCTTCGCGATTTGCGGCTCGTCTACGAGCGGCTGGAAGCCGAGATGGCCGGCCTTTATGTCGACGCAGAGGATGATTTGGCCCATCTGGCCGCCGGATTCGGCGCCGCGCCTTCGATGCGGGGGGCGGAGATATGGGTCGACGGGTTCCACGGCTTTACGCCCAAGGAATATGAGGCGCTCGGCGCTCTGCTGCGTTCGGCGGCTCGCGTTACGGTCGCGCTTTGTCTCGACCGCGAATACGGGCCGGACGAGCGTCCTCACGAGCTCGAGCTGTTCCACCCGACGGCGGAGACGTACATAAAGCTGCGCGAGCTGGCCGAGTCGAACGGCGTCGGCCTGCTGGAGACGATCGTACTGGACGGCAAGCCGCCCCGCCGCTTTGCGGACAGTCCGATGCTCGCCCACCTGGAGAAGCATTTTGCCGCGCATTCGTCTTACCGGCCCGCCGATCCCGGCGAGCTCGCCGCGGACGATCCGCGCTGCGGCATATCGCTGCACGCGGCGGCAAACCGCCGCGCCGAAGTCGAAGCGGCGGCGCAGGATATGGTCCGCCGGGCTCGCGACGAAGGCTTGAGATGGCGGGATATGGCCGTCATCGTGCGCAATCCGGCCGACTACGCCGATTACGCGGAAGCGGTGTTCGCGGAATACGGCATTCCGTATTTTCTCGATCAGAAGAAGACGGCCGTTCATCATCCGTTGACCGAGTTCATCCGCTCGGCGCTGGAGACGGTGCTCAAAGGCTGGCGGTATGAGGCGGTATTCCGCTGCATCAAGACCGAAATGCTGTTTCCCGACATTCCGGGCGGCAGCCGGGAGCTGTACGACCGGCTCGAAAATTACGTGCTCGCGGCAGGCATCGACGGTCGCAAATGGCTGGACCGGAAAAGCTGGAAGCCGCTGTCGTTCGGCGACCTGGAGCGGGAAGACGGCGAGACGGCGCCGGCCGATCCCCGGGAGTTCGCAGCCGTAATGGAAGCGCGGGAGTCGATCGTGCCGCCGCTGCGCCGTTTCGGGCAAGCGCTCAAACGCGCCGGCAGCGTCAAGGAGATGTGCGCCGCGCTGTACCGGCTGCTTGATCACGCGGATGCGGCCGATCGTCTGGAACGATGGAGCCGCGCCGATCTGGCGGCCGGACGGCCGGAACGGGCGCGCGCCACCGGCAATTGTGGGACGGCGTCATGGAGCTGCTCGATCAACTGGTCGAGCTGGCCGGCGACGAGCAAATGCCGCCGGAGCTGTTCGCCGGGATGGTCGAGACCGGTCTCGAAAGCTTGAAGCTCGCTTCCGTACCGCCTGCGCTCGATCAGGTGCTGGTCGGCAGCCTGGACCGCACCCGTTCCGCCCCGGTTCGCGTCTGCTATGTGCTCGGCGCTAATGACGGCGTCATGCCGATGCGCATTCAGGAGGACGGGGTGTTGACGGAGCCGGAGCGGGAGCGGCTGCAGGCGGAAGGGCTCGCGATGGCTCCCGGCGTGACGAGACGGCTGCTCGACGAGCGCTTCCTGATTTACGTCGCGCTGACGACGCCGTCGCAGCATCTGTGGCTGAGCTGGTCGGCGGCCGACGAGGAAGGCAAAAGCCTGCACGCATCGGAAATTGTCCGGCAGGTGAAGCGGCTGTTTCCCGGGCTTGAGGAACGGGCGGTGCCGGGCGAGCCGTCGCCGGATCAAGAAAGCATCGAACAGCTTCGCTTCGTGTCGCGCCCGGAGCGGACATTGTCCCATCTGATCGGCCAGCTGCGGCAGTGGCGGCAAGGGGCGGAGATCGCGCCGTTCTGGTGGGACGTAT
Organism: Paenibacillus cisolokensis; assembly: GCF_018403665.1. Classification (GTDB taxonomy): domain Bacteria; phylum Bacillota; class Bacilli; order Paenibacillales; family Paenibacillaceae; genus Paenibacillus_AH; species Paenibacillus_AH cisolokensis. The sequence goes on along the minus strand of NZ_BOVJ01000228.1, from coordinate 8,013 downwards.
TCAACTGGTTTGCTGTGCGGCCGGAATGGCAGGACAAGCTGCAGATGCTGACATCGTCGCTCGATTACGACAACAGGGTGCCTTCCCTGTCGCCGGCGACGGCGAAGGAGCTGTACGGCGAGCGCCTGACGGCGAGCGTCTCCCGGCTGGAGCGGTTCGTATCGTGTCCGTTTCAGCATTTTGCGATCCACGGCCTGCGGCTTAAGGAGCGGCGGCTCTACCGGCTAGAGGCGCCGGACGTCGGCCAGCTCTTTCATGCGGCGCTCAGCCGGCTTGCCGCCGATCTTGGCGACCGCTGGGGCGTGACGCCGGCGGGCGGCATCCGCGCGGCGGCGGCTTCCGCCGTCGAGCAGCTGGCGCCGCGCCTGCAGTCGCAAATCTTGCTCAGCAGCGGCCGATACCGGTATATCGCCCGCAAGCTGACCGAAATTGTCGGACAAGCCGCGATCATACTGGCCGAGCACGAGCGGCGTGCCGCATTCCGTCCTGTCGGTCTCGAGATCGGCTTCGGACCGGACGGCACGCTTCCCGCGCTTGTCGTTACGATGGCGGACGGCCGCACGCTCGAGCTGGTCGGACGGATCGACCGCATCGACGCGGCCCGCACGGAGGAGGGATGGCTGCTGCGCGTGCTCGACTACAAATCGTCGGCGACGCAGCTGCGGCTGGAGGAAGTGGCGCATGGCCTGTCGCTGCAGATGCTGGCTTACCTGGACGTGCTGCTGACGCATGCGCCCGCCTGGCTGGGCGGACCGGTCGCCCCCGCCGGCGTGCTTTATTTTCACGTTCACAATCCGCTGCTTGCGGCATCGAACGGCATGAGTCCGGAGGAGGCGCGCCGCCAGCTGCTGAAGCGGTTCAAAATGCGCGGCTTGCTGCTGGCCGACGAATCCGCCGTGCGGATGATGGACGGCGAGCTTGATACCGGCTATTCGGATCTTCTGCCGGTCGCGATCAAGCGGGACGGCGGCTTCTACAGCAGCTCGTCCGTCGTCGGCAGCGAAGGCTGGGAGGTGCTGCGGCGCTCGGTGCGGCGCAGCATCGCGCGGATCGGCGGCGAAATCGCGCAGGGCGAGATCGGCATCGCGCCATACCGGGCCGGCGCGAAGACGCCCTGCCAGTATTGCGCGTACAAGCCGGTCTGCCAGTTCGATCCGCTAATCGAAGGCAACGACTACGTCAAGCTTCCGCGGGTGACCGGGGACGAAATCTGGAGGCTGCTGGAGCGTCAGGCCGCCGAAAGCGGGAAGGATGTGGAGTCTGCGCCGGACGAGGCCGCCGAAACGCCGGCGAAGCGGGCGGAAGAGGGGCTTTCCTCGGAAGAACATGCTGCGGAAAAGCGGCTGACGGCGGCAGACCGTGCGGACGCATCCGGCATGAACCGGGAACGCGGCCGTTCCGGGAACGAAAGGAGAGGAGAGGGCGACGATGCCGGTACATAACATCCCGAAAAGCCGGAAGGCTCGGCCTGGACGGACGACCAGTGGAAGGCCGTTGCGACCGGCGGCCGCAACGTGCTCGTCGCTGCGGCGGCCGGCTCGGGCAAGACGGCGGTGCTCGTCGAGCGGATTATCCGCAAAATATCCGCCGACACCGACGTCGACCGCCTGCTTGTGGCGACGTTCACCAAAGCGGCTGCGGCGGAGATGAAGGAGCGCATCCGCATCGCGCTCGAGAAGGCGCTGGAGCGCGAGCCGGATTCGGAGCATCTGCGGCGGCAGCTGGCACTCATGAACCGCGCCGCCATCACGACGATCCACTCCTTCTGTCTCGATGCGATCCGGCGCTATTATCCGCTTATCGGGCTCGATCCCGGATTCCGCATCGCGAACGAAACGGAAAGCGAGCTGCTGCGGCTCGATGCGCTGGATGCCCTGTTCGACGAAAATATGAGGATGCGGGAGACGGCGGCGCATTTTTGCGGCTCGCCGACCGTTTCGGAGGCGAACGGGGCGATGAACCGCTGTATCGGCTCGTTCAGCAGCTGTACGAATTTTCGCGCAGCCATCCGTGGCCGGAATATTGGCTGCGGGAGACGGCCGCCGCGTTCCGGGTAGCCGACGTCGCCGAACTCTCCGCCACACCGTGGGCGGCCGCCATCTGCGAGGATGCCGCGCGGTCGCTCGCCGGCGCGGCGGACCTGCTGCGGCAGGCGAAGGCGGTGGCGGAGCTGCCGGACGGACCCGCGAACTATGCCGGCACGCTGGCGGAAGACCTGGAGGTCGTCGAACGGCTTCACCGGGCAGTGGACGAAAGATCGTGGGGAGAGCTGCCGGAGCTGTTTCGCGAAGCGGCGTTCGGCAAGCTGAAGGCGGTGCGCGGCGACAGCTGCGACAAGGCGCTGCAGGAGAAGGCGAAGGAACTGCGCGAGCAGGCGAAACATATCGTCCTCGGCATGCGTGACGATTGGTTCGGCCGCCCGGCGGAGGCGTTCGTCCGCGAGCTCGCGGAGCTCGCGCCGCTGATGGAAGCTCTCGCGGAGCTCGTGATCGAATTCGGCCGCCGCTACGAGGCGGCGAAGCGCGAACGCGGCCTGCTCGATTTCGGCGATCTCGAGCATTACTGTTTGCGCATTTTGCGGGACCCGTCCTCAACACCGGAGAAGACCGTGCCTTCGGCGGCTGCGCTGGAGTACCGGCGCCAATTCGAGGAAGTGCTGCTGGACGAGTACCAGGATACGAATACGGTCCAGGAGGCGATCGTCGAGCTGATCTCCCGCGAAGGAGCGGGCAACCGGTTTATGGTCGGCGACGTCAAACAGAGCATTTACCGCTTCCGGTTGGCCGAGCCGAATTTGTTTCTGCAAAATATAGAGCATACCGTTCGGATGCGGAAATCGGCGGAGAGACAGAGACGCCGGCCGATCCGCCTGAGACAGAAGCGCAGCCCGATCACGCCGGGACAGGAGCGCCGGCCGGAGCGGGCGCGCCGGGTGCCGCCGACAGGGAAGCGCCCGGACTGCGCATCGATTTGTCGCGCAATTTCCGCAGCAGGCCCGAAGTGGTGAATGGCGTCAACGACGTATTCCGGGCGATTATGCGGGAATCGGTCGCCGAGATGGACTACGACCGCAGCGCGGAGCTCGTCTGCGGCGCTTCGTATCCGCAGCCGCCGGCAGGCGACGACCGGTTTGCGGTCGAGCTAAGCGTGATCGACCGCGGAGGCGTCCGCGCCGCAGTCTCCGCCGACGCCGGCGCTGCGGACGAAGACGAAGCGGAGGCGTCCGCCCGCGCGGCGGAAGCGGCGGAAGACGCGCTGACCGCCCAGCTGGAAGCGCGCCATATTGCGCGCCGGATTCGCGAGCTTGCCGACGGCGGCTTTCGCGTGTACGACGGCCGGAAAGGGACGGACCGTCCGCTCGCCTGGCGGGATGTCGTCATCCTGCTGCGCGCCACCCGGCAGTGGGCGCCGGTCATGATCGAGGAGCTGCAGGCGGCCGGCATTCCCGCTTACGCGGAGCTGAGCACGGGATATTTCGACGCGACGGAAGTGGAAGTGATGCTGTCGCTGCTGCGGGTCATCGACAACCCGTACCAGGACATCCCGCTTGCCGGCGCGCTTCGCTCGCCGATTTTCGGATTGACGGCCGAGGAGCTGGCGCGAATCCGCATTCCGTCGCGCCATTCGTCGTATTACGAAGCGGTGCTGCGGGCCGCGGGAGATTTGCTCGTCGCCGAGGATACGCGCCGCAAGCTGTCGCTCTTCCTCGACCGTCTCGACCGCTGGCGGGACGAAGCCCGCCAGGGATCGCTCGCCGAGCTGCTGTGGAACATCTACCGCGAAACCGGATATTACGATTGGGTCGGCGGACTGCCCGGCGGCGCGCAGCGGCAGGCGAACCTGCGGGCGCTGTACGACCGGGCGAGGCAATACGAGGCGACCTCGTTTCGCGGGCTGTTCCGGTTTTTGCGGTTTATCGACCGGATGCGGGAAAGCGGCGGCGACCTCGGCACCGCGCGCGAGCTCGGGGAGCAGGAAGACGTCGTCCGGATCATGTCGATCCATAAAAGCAAAGGGCTCGAGTTTCCGGTCGTGTTCGTGGCCGGGCTCGGCAAGCCGTTCAACCAGCAGGATGTGAACGGCGCTTTTCTGATGCATAAGGAGCTCGGGTTCGGTCCGCGCTATGTCGATCCCGAATTGCGGATTGCTTATCCGACACTGCCGTATTTGGCGGTGCGCCAGCGCATGCGGATGGAAATGCTCGCCGAGGAAATGCGCGTGCTGTACGTGGCGATGACGAGGCCGAAGGAGAAAATGATTCTCGTCGCCACGGCGGACGACGCGCAGCGGCAGCTTGAGCGGTGGCGGACGGCGGCGGACGGCGGCGCGATTCCCGATTACCGTCTGGCGGCCGCCCGCTGCTACCTCGACTGGCTCGGTCCGCTGGCCGCGCAGGCGGGTATGCTGGTGCGGGTGGAAGACGGAGCGGCGGAAGACGGCGCCGGGACATTCACGGCCGAGCCGGCGCCGCCGGTCACCGGCGGAATGGCGGTGCGGCCGGATGAGGTTGCGCCGCAGCCGGGCGACAGGGACGCAGCGGCCCGGACGGACGGCGCGTCTCCCCGGGACGGCGGCGATACGGCGGAAGCCGCGCCTCCGCTGCGGGATTGGCGACTCGGCGTCGTGCCCGCTCACTTGTACGGAACGGAAGCGGCCGCCGCGTCGGAACGGAACGAGGCGAAGGAGGCCGAGCTGGCCGAGCGGCTGCAGGCCGTGACGGCGCTCGTACCGGTCGAAGGCGGCGAAGACGCCGCCGAAATCGCCCGCAGGCTCGATTGGGCGTACAGCCGGCCAGGAGCGGCCGCCGTGGCGGCGAAGACGTCGGTCACCGAGATGAAGCGGCTGCACGGGGAAGCGCTGCGGGATCGCGAAGCGGCGACGCTGGAAGAGGGAGCGGCGCTGCTTCGAGGCGCCGGCGCCAAGCAGCCGGGCCTGGAAGCCGGAGATGGCCGTTCGGTGTCAGGCGGCCGTTCCGGGCAAGGCTTCATCGGCGGCGGATATACCTTCCGCCTGCGCCGGCCGCGATTTATGGAGGAACGTTCGCTGACGGCGGCGGAGCGTGGCACTGTCAGCCATCTGCTGATGCAGCATGTGCCGCTCGACGCGGAACCGGACGAAGCGCTGCTCAGGCGTACGGTCGATTCGCTCGTGGAACGTCTCACTCTGACCCGCAAGCAGGCGGAAGCGATCGACCTTGCGGCGGTGCTGGCGTTTTTCCGTTCGGAGCTCGGGCAGCGGCTGCGCCGCGCCGGTCTCGTCCGCAGGGAAATGCCGTTCAGCTGCGCTTTCCCGGCGGAGCGGGTATATCCGGGCGCGGCGGAGGATGTCCGCGGCGAGACGGTTCTCATTCAGGGCGTCGTCGACTGTCTGTTTGAGGATGAGGGCGGACTCGTGCTGGTTGATTACAAGACGGACCGGATCGATATGAAGCAGTGGGATAGAGCCGCGGAACGCCACCGCTTTCAGCTTGAGCTGTACGCCGACGCCATCGCTTCGGTGCTGGGCAAGCCGGTGACGGAGTGCTACGTGTTCTTTCTGGACGGCGCGCAGACAGTTCGGTTGAAATAACCGCGTAGGCCGGCAGGAATAACCGCAGCGGCGGAAGCCGGTTGGATGACCGGTAGAAGGCTGTTGGGATTACGGTGGCGGAAGCCGGTTGGAATTACCCGGTGAGGGCTGATTGGGGTTACCCGGCCGAGGTTGGTTGGAATTACGGCGACGGCCGCCGGTTGGGATTACCCGGCGGAGGCTCGTCGGGATAATGGCATGATGAAGGAGGAGAAACGACGGTGCGGATTTTGCATACGGCGGACTGGCATTTCGGCCGGACGCTGGAAGGAAGAAGCCGCCTCGAGGAGCAAGCGGCCTTCGTGGACGAGCTTGTAGCGATCGTCCGCGAGGAAGAGATCGACCTTGTGCTGATCGCGGGCGACGTATACGACTCGGTCAATCCGCCGGCGGCCGCGGAGCAGCTCTATTACGACGCGCTGTCGCGCTTGTCGGAAGGCGGAAAACGGGCGGTCGCCGTCATCGCGGGCAACCACGATCATCCCGACCGCGTGGCGGCCGCTTCGCCGCTCGCTCGCGCAAGCGGCATCCGGCTCGCCGGCTTGCCATCGGCGGAGGCCATGGAAATTGCGGTGCCGCGAACCGGGGAGATGGCCGTCATCGCCGCGCTGCCATACCCGTCCGAGTCTCGGCTGCGGGAACTGCTCAGCGAGACGGCGGACGAGGCGGAGCTGCGCAGCGCCTACTCGGAGCGGGTAACCCGGCTGATGCGCCGGCTGGCGGAGTCGTTCCGCCACGATACGGTCAATATTGCGATGAGCCATCTGTATGTGCTCGGCGGCCTGGAAAGCGATTCGGAGCGGCCGATCCAGGTCGGCGGCGCCTATACGGTCGATCCCGCGGCGTTCGACTGCGGCGCCCAATACGCGGCGCTCGGCCATCTGCACCGGCCGCAGCGGGTTGCGGGGAAGGAGTGGCTGCGCTACAGCGGGTCGCCGCTCGCCTACAGCTTCTCGGAGGCGGGCCAGGCGAAATCGGTGACCGTCCTCGATCTGGCGCCGGGACAAGCGGCCAGGCCGCGGGAAATTTATTTGTCCTCGGGCAGGCCGCTCGCCGTCTGGAAAGCGAAAGGAGGCCTCGCCGAAGTGCACCGATGGCTGGATGAAGGCCGCGACGCGCGCGCCTGGATCGATCTGGAGCTGTGGGTGACCGACGCAATCGCCCCGGATCAGATTCATGCGCTGCGCAAGCGGCATGACGGTCTTCTGCACATTCGCCCCGTCTATCCGGAAAAGGATGGCGCGGACGATCCGGCAGGCCTGCGCGAGCGGCTGCCGGTGGACGAGCTGTTCCGGCGGTTTTATACGCGCCAGACGGGCGGCGCGGAGCCGGATGAGGCGACGGTGCGCCTATTTATGGAGCTGCTGGAGGAGCAGGAGCGCGAGGAAGCGGACATGGACGAAGAACGCGGGGAAGCCGCGGTGGCGGAAGGAGGAAGGCGGTCATGAAGCCGATCAGGCTGAAGCTGGCGGGGCTGCAAAGCTACCGTGAAGCGCAGGAGATCGATTTCGAGCGGCTGTGCGAGGGCGGAGTGTTCGGCATCTTCGGACCGACGGGCAGCGGCAAATCGAGCATTCTGGACGCGATGACGCTGGCGCTTTACGGCAAGGTGGAGCGCGCCGCCGGCGGTACGCAGGGCATTATGAACCAGGCGGAAAAAACGCTCTTCGTCGCGTTCACGTTCGAGCTGAACGGCGGCGGACGGACGCGGCGCTTCCGGGTGGAGCGGCAGTTCAAGCGGAGCGGCGACGTTTCGGTCGGCAGCGCGCTCTGCCGCTTTATCGAGCTGCTGCCGCAGGGCGAGCAGGTGCTGGCGGATAAGCTGGCCGACGTCAACCGCTGCGTGGAAGAGCATATCGGCTTGAACATGCAGGATTTCACGCGCGCCGTCGTGCTGCCGCAAGGCAAGTTTGCGGAGTTTCTGTCGCTCACGGGCAAGGAGCGCCGGTCGATGCTGCAGCGGCTGTTCCGGCTGGAGCGTTACGGCGACGGGCTGGCCGCGCGCCTGCAGCAGCGGGTCAGAGCCGCCGAGTCGGCGCTGGCCGAAGCGGCCGCGGAGCAGCAAGGGCTCGGCGACGCCTCGGCCGAGGCGGTTGCCGCGGCCGAGGCGCGCTGCCGCGAAGCCGCGCGCGAAGCGGAGCAGGCGCGGCGCGCGCTCGCGGAAGCGGAGCGGGTGTACGCGGAGCAGCAGGAGGTGCGCGCGCGGCAGGAAGCGCTGCGCGCCAAGGAGGCGCTGCAGGCGAAGCTGCTCGAAGACGCGCCGAAGGTGGAGGCGCTCGAGGCGGAGCTGCGGCGCCTTGCGGCGGCCGAGCGCCTGATGCCGGCGCTCGACGCCCGCGACGCGGCCGAAGCGCAGCTGCGCGCGCTTGCGGCGCGCCGCGAGGAGGCCGGGCGGACGCATGCCGCCCGGCAGGAAGCGGCCGCGGCGGCCGCGCCGCATGGACC
>NZ_BOVJ01000227.1 GCF_018403665.1 Paenibacillus cisolokensis | reverse complement strand
GCCAGTCCTTTACCCGACAGATGTTCTTCAAATTTGCCAAATCGTACCTGAAGCTGGGAACGGAGTTTCAAGGTCGTTGATATGCTCATCAGCCACACCACGATCGTGTTTACACGTTATCTCGTGATGGAATGGGAACGCCGTCACAACAACGACGCGCTGTCGTTGGGTGGTCTGTTTTTCCTGTTTTCCGACGAAGTTCGAGACCTGGATCTCAAAACGGCTTTGCAACATCTGATCGCATTTTTCATGGCATTTACGGAAGTGAAATCCAAGCGGGATCAGTCTGCCGTAGTATGTCAACTCCAGCAATGGATTGCGAGTTTGCCTAATTATATCAAGGCTTTGTTCGGAAAATTAAGCTGCGAAAGTTGAGTAAAGAAGATAATGATTTTCAACACTTTGAAGTCATTAAAAGAAACCGAAACAAACGATTTAAACATAAAGAATTTTTTGTTGAAGGCGTAAGAAATATCAACGAAGCCATTAGGAATAAATGGGAGATAAGCTCTTTTATTTACTCAGGAGAAAAAGAATTATCGGGTTGGGCTAAGAGTATACTAAGCAACGTTAAGGCAAGTATACAATATCAATTGCCTAATCACTTAATGGATCAATTAAGCAGAAAGACAGATACATCAGAATTATTAGCTATTGTAAAAATGAAAGCTAATGATTTAAGCAGAATAAAACTAACTAACAACCCGTTAATTGTTGTAATGGATAGACCATCAAACAAGGGAAACTTGGGAACCTTAATACGTTCGTGCGATGCACTTGGCGCTAATGGATTAATAATAACCGGACATGCTGTTGACTTATATGACCCAGAGACAATAGCTTCTTCGGTTGGTACATTTTTAGTCTTCCGGTGTTAAATTTACCTTCTCATAAAGAGTTGTATGAGTGGATTCAATCATTAAGAAGTCAACATCCAAACTTACAAATTATAGGAACAAGTGCGCATGGTGATAAAATAATTAATCAGTGTGATTTCCTAAAGCCTACAGTATTACTTTTGGGAAATGAAACACTTGGTCTTAGTAGAAATTATAAAGAAATGTCTGATTCATTGGTGGGGATCCCAATGGATGGGGTGGCATCATCTATGAATGTTTCTTGTGCAGCGTCGATAGTACTATATGAAATAAAAAGACAAAGAGTCTTATCTCGTGGAACATGCGGGCAGTCGTAGCATGTAAACAAGCCTTTCCAAAATCCACGTGTATAGCTCATGAGGTGTGGCAGTACAGTTCATCAAAGGATGGGGCGAGCTTCGGGCTGTCCCATCCTTTGTTTGTGCCGCAGAAACATATTACGCTTGAGGCATAGCGTATACATGGAGGAATCACGTTTGAGTTTACATGAACGATTGCTGTCAGACTTGAAAAAGGCCCTGACATCCAGCCAGAATGACGTGCTTGTGGCCGAACCGGGCGCGGGCAAGACGACGCGGGTTCCGCTGGCCCTCCTTGACGAGCCAAGCGGCCGGGCCAAACCCGTTGAGAAGCCCGCAACCATTCTGCGTGGCATCATCCGGTGCCCACCTTCGCGGTTACCAACTACAATGCAGTTGTAACATGGATCGGAAATCAGCCTTTATGAACGAAACCATGACGCCAGGACGTACTTCCCCTGAGCGTCATTTTTGTTTTGATCCGGGGTTCTCTTCCAATGGAAGGAAGCCCGTTGTGGAATGCATTTGTAAGTCCCATGTCAACGCCGGAATTCATTTGACCCACTGGCGCCGGAATAAAATTGACCCACCTGTGTGCCTGGTGTCGAATAAATTCCGGTTTTTACTTTGTCTTTGAGGCGGTAGCTATTCCCCCGAATGTTGACGACATGGCAGTGATGCAGCAGCCGATCCAGCACCGCTGTCGCCAGAACAGGATCACCCATCAGTTCGCCCCACTCGCCAATGCTTTTGTTGCTCGTCAGGATCATGCTTCCCTTCTCATAGCGGGCCGACACCAGTTGGAAAAACAGATTCGCTGCCAGCGGATCCAGAGGCAGATAGCCTACTTCGTCCACAATGAGCAGACGCGGCCTCAGATACACGCGCATCCGCTTGTCCAAACGGTTCTCTTCATAGGCCTTCCGCAAATCGCCCACGAGTTGGGCAAGGGAAACGAAATACACAGGCAATCCCTGGCCAATCGCCTCCATGGCGATCGCTACAGCCAGGTGCGTCTTGCCCACTCCGGGAGGGCCGAGAAACAGGATGTTTTCCTGCCGACCGATGAACGTCAAACTGGCAAGCTCCCGGATGAGCCGTTCGTCTATGCCAGCCTGAAAGGAGAAGTCGAACTCCTGCAATGTGCGCCGGTACGGCAAATGCGCCAGTTTCATGCGCACCTCGACGTTTCGGCGCTGACGCTCCTGAAGCTCTGCCTCCAGCAGCTTATTCAAAAACGACAGATACGTGCTTTGGCTGCGGCTTGCAGCTTCGAGGATTGCATCCAGCGATTGGGACGCTTGTCCCAACCCCAGCTCCTCCAGACGGAGTCGGGCCTGTTCCAGTTCGATCATGTTCCCACCTCCGCCAGCCGCTCATACACATCCAGCAATCGCACTTCCACGTCCTGCACCGGAATCTGAATGCCCTGCGGCTTCGGGTATGCATACCCCTGGGCCGTGCTGAGGTTCGCGTATTGGTGTTCGCACATCACCAGCGTCCGCGATCGATGTTGTTCCTTGTGCCGGGCAATGAGTTCTTGTTCCCGGTAGATCTCGATGAATCCGTTGATCTGACGCACCTTCACGTCCCGCCCGCTGTACTTCCAGGGAACGCCATATCGCACGCCGTCATAGCTCACAAATCCGTCCCGGCTGACTTTTCGCACCTCAAACCGGTATTTGGCCAGACGATCTGCCGGTGGGAGTGCCCTGAGTTCTTCCTGCGCCAAACGGTCAATCGGTCTCTCCCCCGGTCGTCCCGTGGATGCGCTGGTTCTGCTCGTCACACCACTGCCTTGCCTGACGGTTCAGGTCTTCCACATCTGTAAACCGTCTGCCCGGCATGAAATTCTGCTCAATAAATTGAACGGTCCGTTCTACCTTGCCCTTCGTTTGCGGCCGCCGGACGCGGCAGACTTTCGGAACCATGCCGACCGTTGCGGCAAAATCCTCAAACAGCGGATGCCATCGGGGCTTTCGATCATCGCCCATGCCGAGGATAACCGTCTTCATCTGGTCCGTCAGCATCGTCTTCGGAACACCGCCGAAGTACTCCAACGCGTGGATCAGGCAGCGCAAGAAACTGTGGATGTCGCACCGTTTGGCAAACTCGATGTACATCATCCGGGAATACCCCAGCACCATCGCAAACACCGGAATCTTGCGCACTTCCCCGTTCAAATCGACATATTCGCAGATCTTCCAGTCCACTTGCGTCTGGTACCCCGGTTTCGTTTCGTATCGCTGTACGGCAGGGATTTTCCTCGGCGGCCGGTGCGGTTTTACATAGTCCTTGATGAGAGTGATGCCGCCGGTATAGCCCTGATCTCTAAGTAGACGCAGCAGCACCTCGCAGTTGAAGATTCCCTGGGCCATGAATTGGTCGATGAGAGGTTTGAAGGGATCGAGTTTGGATCCTCTCTTTTTGCCGTAGTGCGGCTCGGGGATGCCGTTGGCGCGCAAGTATTTGCGCACGGTATTTCGGGAAAGTCCCGTGATGCGGGCAATTTCCCGAATGCTCTTGCCGTTGGCGTAAAGTTCATGTAAGCTGATCACAGTCCCACTCCTTAGCATATATCTCCCCTCTGAAACTATTTCCTGATTGTTCTCAGAGGGAGAATATTCTACAGGGGTGGGTCATTTTCTTTTCGGCAATCTAGGGTCAATTATAATCCGGCGGTGACATTATCATTGTTTCCTATTGGGTGGATTCT
>NZ_BOVJ01000226.1 GCF_018403665.1 Paenibacillus cisolokensis | reverse complement strand
GGGGCCTAGCCGAAAGTGCAATATTTTCGGCCGTAAAATAACCAAAACGCAATAATTCCTGCGATTATGCAGTATTTTTGAGCTGTTGAAGCCGGATAAGATCAAATTTCCAAAAATTCCTGTATTTATGCAGAATTCTGCGCCATAGTCATCTATTCGGGCCAAAATTCCTGTACTTTTGCAACTTTTCGCAAAGCAATCTGCCGGGAAACGGTGGTGCGCGAAAGATAGACGCACCGACGAACCGGAGACGATTAGACGGAAGGCTAGGCGCTCCAATGAACCGGAGACGGCTAAACGGAAGGCGAGGCGCTCCGACTGGACCGGAGACGGTTTGACGAAAGGCGAGGCGCTCCGACTGGACCGGAGACGGTTTGACGAAAGGCGAGGCACTCCAACGGACCGAATCACGGCTGGACGAAAGACAAGGCGCTCCGACGAACCGGAGTCGGCTAAACGGAAGGCGAGGCGCTCCAACGGACCGAATCACGGCTAAACGAAAGACGAGGTACACCGACGGACCGGAGACGGTTTGACGGAAGACGAGGTACACCGACGAACCGGAAACGGCTAAACGGAAGGCGAGGCGCTCCGACGAACCGAAGACGATGAGACGGAAGGCTAGGCGCTCCGACGAACCGAATCACGGCTTGACGAAAGACAAGGCGCACCGACAGGCGCGGACGATTAGACGGAAGACGAGGCACTCCAACGGACCGAATCACGGTTAGACGGAAGACGGGGCGCATCGACAGGCGTGGACGGCCGGACAGGCAGAAAAGCCGCAGTTGCCGCCCTCATGCACCGCGAGCCTGCATGTATGGGCGGCGAACCGGCTTTCAGGCAAAATCGGCCCGAATTTCCCTGACGCAGTCCGGCGACTCGTAGTTTTCGTCAGCGACCGCTTCCGAGACGGGATACGCCCGCAGCTGCGAAGCCTCCACCGGCTCCAAAAACTTGCGCAGCAAGGTGAAGTCGGTCAGCGACGGGTCGAGCCAGCGGTCGGCGGCTTCTTCGTCCAGTATGACAGGGAAACGGTCATGCCAGACCGAGATGGCGCCGGCCGCCGGAACCGTTACGATCGTAAAGGCGCGCACTTCCTCTCCGTCCGCGTTGCGCCATTGATCGTAAAACCCAGCCATTCCGAACAGCGGGCGTCCCGGCATGACGATATGCATCGGCCGCGGCGATTTCACCTTTTCGCCCGGCTTCCAGCCGTAGAACCCGCTGCACGGGATGACGCAGCGCTGCCTTTTCAGCATCCGCTCAAAAACGGCTTGCGGGCCAGAGACCCCCGTCGGCATTGACCGAATCCTTGGCCCAGTACGGAAACAGCCCCCAACGCGACTGCTGCAGCACCCGCTCGCCGTGACGGTTGTTCATGACGATCGTCACGTTCTGCAGCGGTGCGATGTTGAAGCGGTTCGTACTGCAATGATGGACTTTCTCGATCCGGAACATGCCGACCAGATCCGCCTTGTCGGCCTGGAGCGAATAACGCTCGCACATAGGGCACCGCCTCCTGGTTGTATGTCATCAACACAACCAGTATTTGCACAGAGGTGAAAAATATGCGCGTGCTCACGCCGACAGGCCCGCAAGCTTTGGCCGGGAGCGATGAAGAAAAAGAAGAGCTAGGTCAGAAGCCCCCGGTAAATCGCATCCAGCAGCCGGTGCGTGGCGTCGCAGCCGTATTCCCAGAACATGACGCCGGCCAAGCCGCGCGATTTCACATATTCGCATTTGTGGTGAATCGATTCTTCGTCATCATAGGAGATGAACGTGTCGCCGTTAAACAAATACGGGGCTTTGGCTTCCTCGTCCCAGTAACGGGTATATCCGTTCTTGTCGATATAATCGGCGGCCAGAGCCGAAAAGTCCGGCCCGTATCCTCCCGCGCTTCCCGCCATCTGATGAAGACCGCGATTGCGGTCCGGAACCTGCTTCCACATGCGGGAGTAGAACGCGGCGCCGATTACGATTTTCTCCTTCGGAACGCCGGCCTTCATAAACAGGTTGACCGAAGCGTCCACGCTAATGCGGAACAAGTCTCCGGACGGCGTATACAGATTCGTATGATGTCCGGTCAAAACCTGAAATCCGCCGCGCATATCGTAAGTCATCAGCTGTACGAAATCGAGGTAGCGCTGCGCCTGATCCATTTCCGTCCCGTCGACGTAATACTGGTCGGCCCCGGCGGCAATGGTCAGCAAATAGCGCCGCCCGTCCCGTTCGCCTTGCCGATCGAGCGATTCGCGGATCGTTTTCAGGAGCTGCGTAAAATTCGTCTTGTCGTCCGGACTGGCGTGGATGCCGGCTTCGCCGTAGCAAGGATACTCCCAGTCCAGATCGATGCCGTCAAAAGGATAGTCCGTCAGCGCGCGAACGGCCGATTGCGCCATCCGGTTTCTCCCCTTTTCGGAAGAAGCCGCTTCAGAGAACCCTCCGGCGCCCCACCCGCCGACAGAAAGCAAAATGGCAAGACCCGGGAACTTTCGCTTGATTTCCGGCAGCAGATGCAGATGTTTCAAATGATCCGTACGGATTTCATCGTCCCGGACATGTCCGAACGCGACGTTCAAATGGGTCAATTTCGCCAGGTCCTCCTCGGTCAGCTCCGGAAGTCTGGCATCGACGGCATAGCCCGCCGCAATATATTTTCTTCCGTTCATCCCATCTCGCTCCTCTCTTGTTATGGCCGCAGGCCGGTCACAATTCGCAATGCTTCCTTGCCCGTACCGAGCTTGTAGCCCGACTGCGCGTAACGAATCCGGCCCTGGCTGTCCAGTACAAAAACATGCGGGAAGCCTGCTTCATGGGCCCGGAACCGCGGCAGCACGCTCTCCAGCACGGCGAAGTCCGGGTCGCAGGCGATAACGGCGCATGTCGGAAGCTTATGGCTGCCTTCACGGAAAGCGGCAGCCCATCGGCAGTCGTGACCGATCAGCACGACCGGGACCGACTGCTCCGCAAACGGCTCGGCCAGCTCGCCCAGTTCCCGCAGCAAATGTTTGGACGGTTCCCGCTCCGGTTCGATCCAGGCGATGAAGATGGCGCCGTCTCCCGCAGCCTCTTCAATCGACTGCTGCGTTCCGTCCGGCAAAGTCCATTTGCGGCTCCGATCCACGGCGCCGAGCACCGGAATATCCAATGAAGCATGGCGAAACGTCAACGCGACCTCCGTAAGCTCATTGGCGCGTACCGTGAAATAGTTAAAACGCACCCGCACCGTTCCATCCTTCAGACGGTTCCCTGTCGTCAACCGGTACGTGCCCGGCTCTACCTCGAACGTCTCGTCATACACATCGGATTTGCCGTACGGATAGAGCAATGTTTTGAAGACGCCGTTCTCCAGACGGGCAAACGAGAAATTCCCGAAATAGGAAGCGGCCGGGGCATCCGGTGCCGCTTCGGCATCCCGGAGCAACCGCAGTCTGCCCCATTCCTTGCGCTCCGCCTTCTTCACGACCGATTCGGCGGAGCGTACGTCTGTCCAGCCCCCGTTCATCCTATACTGGGGCTTCTGTTCGCTCGGATGGAGCCGTGCCGGGATGCCCAGGCTGCGGCAAACGGCGACAAACAAAATATCGAGCGAGGTCCGGTCTCCCGCCTTCAGCCGGAAGGTGCCTACCGGGTTCCCCTTGCCCTTCAAATTCGGGAGATCTTCCCAGACTTCCCAGCCTTCATCGATTGTGGCGGCCAATGCGGAAGGGTCCGACTTGAATGCGCGAATTTCCGCTTCCGTGAAGGCTTCCTGGAACAAGCGTCTGTACGGAACGATCATTTCGTATTGGACGCGGGGACAAAGCACATACCGGACGAAATCATCTTCCGGAAGCTCGCCCCGTACAGCCAGGGAGCCGATCAAATGATCGTTCAGAGCGGGCCGGAAGGTGTCGACGAGATCCTTCTCGTTCAAGCTTTCCAATAGCCGCAGCGGCCACTCCCCATATTCGGGCGTCCGTTCCTTCAGGAAAGCGGCAATTTCGCGGCCGTTGCCGCGCGCCTTGCCCAGCACATCCGATACCCGCTCTTGCGGCAGGCCCAATTCGCGGGCAATCCCGGCCGCTTCTTCTTCCTGAATGAACGTCTCCTCGTATCGTCTCCGAATGGCCGCGCCTTCCTCTACCCGCTTCCGATGCCGCTCCATCTCTTCCTCCGGGACCGCATCGGCGCCGTCGCCGTCCCGCTCCGGCGGAGGGACCATATCGAAATCGAGCGTTCCCTCGGCATATCCGGTCTGATCCAGTATCAGTTCGATGCGCCCCTCCTGCGCGGCGAGCTTCGCTTCTCCGAAGCGCCCTTCCTTGACGGCCCGGATGAGCAAATCCCCGAAGCCCGTCTTAAACGTTGCCTCCCCTTGCCCGTTCGTCTTCAGCGACGCAATCGGATAAAATTCCGCCATATTATACAGCTGGAAATGCACATCCGCTCCGCCGGCCGGACGGCCCTGCTCATCCTTGACCGCAACGGTAATGGTGCGCGTAGGCGCATAGCCATCCAATAAATTGATTTCCGTAAACCATTTGTCAGCGAGCGTAATGTCCTCCGGCCCCGGATAATTGGCGAATATTCGCGTATTGACCAACATCGCCCGCCGGGCGGGCGGACTGAACCAGCCCTGATTCAGACGAGGTTCGGGCTCGCATGCGCCGAAATAATACCACTCTCCGTCCGCCCACGCTTCCACCCATGCGTGATTGTCGTCGCAATGCGCCCAGCGCGGCGTATAGACCTGACGGGCCGGTATGCCGATGCTGCGCAGCGCGGCGACGGCGAGCGTCGCCTCCTCGCCGCAGCGGCCCCGCGCGTTCCGGATTGTCGCAAGCGGTGAAGCGGTGCGCAAATCGCTGCCTGTATAGGTCGCCTTCTCATGGCACCAGTAGTTGGTCTCCAGAATGGCGTCCGCCATCGACAAGTTCTTCGTCCGCTCCGCCAGTTCGCGATAGAGGATTCCGCGCGAATCCTCGATATTTTCCGTATTCACCCGATACGGCAGCACGTAATGCAGAAACAGATGATCGGGCACCTTGTCCCCCCACGGCACTTCCTTCCGGATTTCAAGCGTCTTGCGGACATGGCTCAGGAATAACGAGCCTTCGTAGTCTGCAAGGTCGTTCACCGGCATGTAGGCGTACAAATATTTGAGCGCCCAGGTTTCTTCTTCCGTCAGCTCTTCCTCGTGGAATATAGCGAACAGCTCGTGTTCCTTCGCACGGGCAAGCCGTCTTTTCTCCCTGAATCGTTGCTCGACCCGTTCCATCGTTTCTTGATCGAGCGAAAATACGGAGGTATCGGCGATCATCGGCAGCTCACTCCTTCCACAGTTTCCCGTCTTCCCGGATATACAGCCTTCCGTTTCCGTCCGTCGCCGGCGCCGAAATGAGGAACGTCTTCCCGGTCGTCTCGATCCTCGGAACGATGCTCCACGAATCGTCGCCCATCAGTTGCTTTTCATCCTTGGCAAATGTTCCGTTCGCTTCGAAATAATTGCGCTGGCGGTAATAAAGCTTGCGCAGCTCCCATTTGACGCGTTCGTCCGGCGGCAGCTCGAACGATTCGGGACCGTTCTCGTCCGCGAACACCACATATCCCCACAGCTCCGGATAGTGCATATTGATAATGCCCATCGGGGACCATACCCAGTTATCTTCCGGATAGGGCTTGCCCGTATCCGGGTTCACGACTTTGCGGTATGTTCCTTCCTGAACCTCCACCTGCCACTCGACGCGGGAGAAATTGACGCGCCAGAATTCGCCGGCCGCCGGCGGACGGCCGTAAGGCGCGCATTCGCGCAAGCTGGCCCAAGGCATGGCCACCTCCACGCTCCACTTCCGGTTCGCCGCTCCGGGGCGGTTCAGCTCGCCGTCGATATGCACCGCCGTCTTGAGCCCGCGAATGTCCCAGCCGTTGACCGGAGGGCCGCCGTCGCGGTAAGGCTTGACCAGCAGCAAATCCCATACCGTATTCAGCGCATTGATCTCGAATTCGTAATAAAGATGCGTATCGCCGTCCGGATCGATAAAAATTTCAAAATCGTTATCGTGGAAGATGACGGAATCCCGTTCCGTCAGCGTCGCCCAAATCTGATCCTCCATCAGTTCCGCCGCAAAGTAAAAACAGTCGTCGTCCCACAGCATTTTGACCCGGGTCCGCTTGGCCGGCTTTGGACGCGAATCCCCTTCGATATCGACAAAATCGTCGGTCCATTCCGCCCCCGCCCAGAACGGCTTGTCGACACGGCCGTCCATCTCCAGCGGTCCGGACGCGCGTCTGCAAATGTAATGTTTCGGAGCGAACTCGATTTTCGGTTCCGGCACTCCGCTTCGATTCACTTCTCGTTCCCCTCCAGTACAATAACGTCGGCTCGCCTATTGCAGGCGAAATACATGCGCGATCGGCGTTTGACCATGGCGCTGCTCTTCCGGCATCCGGACTGCGATTCCGTTATCGGTTCGGCGATGCTCCAGTCCGTCCCGTCCGCCTACGAGACCGACCTTGCCGAAGTCTCCCCGGATCGGAATGTGCAGCTCCTCCGGCACGATCTCGTCTCCTTCCTTGTACAAGTAGAACGCATACGTAACATCGCCTTTTTTGGTAAAATGGCAGTTGCCCGCGGAATACGGCGCGCAAGCCCGCGTCCCATAGATCGCTTCGCCGTATGCTTTCAGCCACTCGCCCATCCCCTTCATGCGGGATATGGCGGTTTCCGGAAGTCTTCCGTCCGGCTGCGGCCCGATATTCAGAGCCAGATTGCCGCCTTTGGCCACAATTTCGATCAGCAGATGAATAAGCTGCCGCACGGATTTATATTGATCCTCATAGCGGAAAGAGAACGATGTTCCCATCGTGATGCAGCTCTCCCAAGGAACGTTCAACGGACGCTCAGGCAGCGTCTGCTCCGGCGTAATAATGTTTTCGTACGGTCCGCCGACGGTGCGGTCGGCCGTGAGCAGCCAGGGCTGAATGCTGCGCGCTTTCTCCACCACTTCGCCCAGGCGGATGTCCTGGCCGTTTTGCGCGCAGACCCATCCCGCGTCGAGCCATAATATATCGATCCGTCCATAACGGGTCATCAGCTCCATAATCTGCTCATGCGTGAATCGGACGAACTTTTCCCACAACCAGGGACAGTCCTGCGGATCGTAGGAAGGTCCCCGCGCCGTGAACGTTCCCCGCTCCATTCCCGGCGCCCAATAGTAGGGCGTATGCCAGTCGGCTTTCGAGAAGTAAGCGGAAATGCCGAGACCTCTGGCGCGAAACGCGTCAAACAGCCGCTTGCAAATATCGGCATGCTTGTGGGTGTGGAACGGACAGTCCGGACCTGTAATGCGGTAATCCGTTGTGCGGGTATCCCACATGCAGAAGCCGTCATGGTGCTTGGTCGTGAAATTCAAATATTTGAATCCGTTTTCAGCAGCGAGATCCGCCCACAGCTCGGGCTGAAAGCGGACCGGATTGAACGTCCTGTTCAAGCCGAAATATTGCCGTTTCAATTCCTCGGCGTCGACATCCCAGTCGATGCCGTCGCGGGACCATTCCGCATCCTTGTCGCTCAAAGCCCACGATTCCACAATGCCAAGCTGGGAATACGGCCCCCAGTGCATCATCAGGCCCAGCTTCTGATCCTTGAACCACTCTAGACGCTCAAGCAGAAGCGGATTTTCAGGCTTCACCCACTCCTCTTCGGCACTGTAGTTATGTACGCCATGTTCGACCACCTGATCCTGTTTCCCGGCCATATCGTTTTTACTCATCGTCTACCTCCGAAGAGCCGTTTATTGTATGATTACAATATCATTAAAATCATGAAACGAATCCGTCATCGTCAGCACATCAGGGGGAAATCAATTGAAACCGAATTATTTTAAGTCCAGGCTGTTCATGAAATATATCTGGTCCTACCTGCTCATTTTGTTGATCCCGCTCGTTCTGGTGACCGTGTTTATTTATGAAAACGCCGTCACGAACCTCCGTGCCGAAATCGAGCGGTCCCGTCTCGATCAGTTGACGCAAACGAAAGTGATGATTGACGGGCGGATGAAGGAACTGAGCGAGATCGCTTCCCGCATCTCTTATGACAAGCGGCTGACGCCATACCGGGTCCACGATCCTTACTATAGCGGAGAAGCGATTCAGGCGCTGGACCAATACAAGGCGACAAGCTCCATCATTGACGAAATGTTCCTGTATTTTCATCAGGACGAAAACATCTATTCCTCTGCAGGTCTTTATCGTTTCGACGTATTCGCAAGCCATTTCAGCTTCCAGAACTGGAATAAGGAAGCCGTGTTCCGGGACCTGAACAGCGTCAAAATCCCGACGATGCGCCCGGCCGATCTCGTCAACCGCAATACGCATCTGCAGCAGACGATGCTGGCATACCTTGTGCCGATTACGCCGAACAGTCCCAATCCTCACGGAACGGTCATGTACCTGATCCGGGAGTCCGCGCTGACGAGTCTGATCGATTCGATTCTGGGCGATTACCAGGGCCAGACGTTGATTCTCGACCAAAACGGCCAGATTCTCGCGGACAATCGCCAAGGCGAATCGTTGGACGGGAGCGAAGCAAGTTCCCTGTTCGAGCTTTCTCCCGGCATTCACGACAAAATGGTGGACGGCAAGCCGCACTCGATCGTATCCGTCAAATCGGAAAACAACGGCTGGACCTATGTGACGCTCATGCCTAGCGCCCAATTTTTCAGCAGCGTGCTCCATGTCCGCAGCTTCATCATCATGCTGTTCGTCATCGTGGTGGCGGTCGGCGCGGCGGTCGCGCTCCTGCTCGCCAGAATGCAGTACCAGCCGATATCGACGCTGGTCGAGTTCGCCGCTTCCAAGTCCAAAGACGGAGACATCCGTTCGGCGGCCGGATCGTCCGCTTCCGGCAACGAGCTTGACCGCATCCGAACGGCGCTGCAGGAGTACAGTTCGCGAGTGGATCTTCAGGAGCCTTACGCCCGCAATCATTTTCTGTCCCTGCTGCTGAAATACGGAAATGTCCGGAATCTGACCCCGGAACTGCAGGATGCTTTCGATGTTCGCTTTGACCGTTCCCGCCTCTTCGTGATGGTGATCGGACGGAGCGAGACCGGGGAGCGGCAGGAGGACAAGCCGGAACGGCAGGATCTGACCGAGCTGTTGTCCCGTATCGAATTCCCGGAATTGTCGGCCCACGCCTACGGCGTCGAGCTCCCTCAGCTGGACCGGTTCGCGCTTATCGTCTGCTTCGATCCGGACGGTTCGATCGGGGAATTCTCCCATGTCCGCGACATTGTCGATGCGGTTCGCAGCAATCTGCTGGAAACGATCGATGTCATGCCCATGATCGGCGTCGGAACGTGTTACTCAAGCCCGAACCAGCTGAACCAGTCCTTTATCGAAGCGTGCTCCGCATTCGAACTGGGGGTATCCGGCGCGAGCGGCACGATCACCTATTTCGAGCAGCTTTCCTATACGCCGGAGCATACGTTCTGGATTCCGAACAACATTCTCATGAAGCTGTCTCAAAGCTTGAAGCAGGGCAGCTACGATGTCGCGACGCAGATGATCCGGTCGGCCATCGAGAGTCTGCAATCGTCAGGCCACTCCGCGCTGCTGAAGCGCTGCATCAGCTTCGACATTCTGAACACGATGCTGAAAACCGCTGCGGAGCTCGGCATTCATCATACGATGCACGACATTGCTCCGAATATGATCTATACCCAATCGTTTGAGGAACTGGAACGCAGTCTGCTCAATCTGGCTTCCCGGATCTGCAATCAGGTCGAGCTCGACAAGCAAAAGAAGAGCAGTCTCTTACCGATCAGATTGCGGCCTACATTGACGACCATTACACCGACCATGCGCTCAGCCTGGAGACGGTCGCCCTTGAATTTGCTGTTTCGCCTTCGCATGTCAGCCGTTCGTTCAAGGAAAAGATGGGACTTAATTTCTCCCAGTATGTCTGGCAGAAAAGGGTGGAGGAGGTCAAACGACAACTCACCTCAACGAGCGACTCGCTGAAAGACATCATCACCCGGGTCGGTTATCTGGATACGCCCAACTTTATCCGCAAATTCAAAAAAGAAACCGGATACACGCCCGGCCAGTACCGCAAGATGCACTCCGCATACGGCGGCCACGACTTGACCGCCGAGGGCGAATAAGCGCGATAAGCCGACACCCGGTCTGCAAAGACCGGGCTTTTGTCGTCTTCTTCTGTTCGGTAGTTTGACGGGCTTATTTCTCCGCGTTCCAACGATCGTATGCGGCCTGGT
Organism: Paenibacillus cisolokensis; assembly: GCF_018403665.1. Taxonomy (GTDB): domain Bacteria; phylum Bacillota; class Bacilli; order Paenibacillales; family Paenibacillaceae; genus Paenibacillus_AH; species Paenibacillus_AH cisolokensis. The sequence goes on along the minus strand of NZ_BOVJ01000226.1, from coordinate 3,988 downwards.
ACAGCTCGGCGATCCGGTCGCCGCCCATCTTTTTGATCTGCTCGACGTACTTGTCCCAGTTGGACAGCGATTCTTGACCGGTTACGAATTTCGCTTCCATTTGCTGAACATAGGTGTCCAGATCGGACAATAATGCGGATGCTTCGGTCTGCTCCTCATTCGTCAGATAGACGTTGGGGAAAGGCACCTTCGCGATCGGCACCAGCTTTTCTTGATTTTCCTTGTCGATCCAGTCGTCGAATTCCGTTCTCAGACCTTTCGTCACTTCCGGATCATTGATGCCGGGAGTCAAAATACCGTAGTTCGGCGTGATCGTTCCGCGGTACTCTTCGCGATCGCCGCCGCCGGGCACCGGCAGCCATTCTTTCACGCGATTTTCCTTGTCCTTATACTTCCACAGCAGGTTTTCAGGTCCTTGATTGAACAGTGTCGAGCCTTCGTAGCTGTAGAGATAGTCGACCCACCGCATGGTCGCTTCCGGAGCCGGGTTGCTGCTCGTAATGGCGAACGTGCCGTTCGCGGACATCCCCGGATGTTTGCCGTACACCGGCGTGCCGGGAATTTCGCTGCTTACCGGCGTCATCATCGGATGCTCGCTGCTCGGTTCGCCGCCCAGCGTGAAGTACGGGAAATATCATTGAACAATGCCACTTGATTGTTCTGGCCTTTTGCCTTCTTCTGTTCGGGCGTTTGCGAGAACGTTTCGTGGTCGAGCAGACCGTCTTTCCACAACCGGTTCAGGAAGGTCAAGTAGCCTTTATACCCTTCTTCCTGAGGCGTGTAGTGAACCTTGCCGTCCTTGTCCGCATAAATTTTTTCGTTATAAATGCCCCAGAAACCGAGGAAATACATGCGCAGATCGTCCAGCTTGACCGACGTGAGCGGAATTTCGTCCGCCTTCCCGTTGCCGTTCGGATCCTCCTCCTTGACGCGCTTCAGGTAGGCATACAGTTCTTCGGTCGTCTTCGGCAATTCCGTTACCCCGAGCGCTTTCAGAAATTTGCCGTTATACCACATCGGGCTGCGGTACCAGACGGCCGCGGTGTCGATGAACGGCAAGGCGTAAATATGGCCGTCCGGCGTCGTAATGTTTTTGCGGATTTCCGGATGCTCGTCCAGTATCTTTTTCAGGTTCGGCGCATAGCCTTCATCAATATATTTCTCCAAAGGAATCAGAACACCTTGTGAACCGTACGTAACTTGTTCGGCCGGTTTCAAATCCGCCGCATACAGCATATCCGGCAAATCGCCGCTGGCAAACACAAGGTTTTTCTTCGTGGAGAAACTGTCCAGCGGAGCAAGCTCGTATTCCAATTTGATCCCGGTCAGCTTCTCCATTTCCTGAAGCACGGGCATGTTGTTCCAGTCGGCTACGCCAACGTCTTGCGACATCATCTTGAGCGTGATCGGCTCGTCTACGATCGGAAAGCCTTCCTTTTTGACATTGGACGCCTCTTGAGACGCACCGGACGAGGACGATCCGTCTTCTCCCTTCGATGGCCCGCATGCCGCCAGCATGGAAGCCGCCAGCGTCAGACAGAGCAGCATCGACGATGCCTTGCGAAGCTTTTTCATTCTGCAACTCCCCTTTTGATGATCATTTATGAGCAAGATCAGCCCTTAACGGAACCGATCATAACCCCTTGCACGAAATAACGCTGAAGGAAAGGATATACGACGATGACCGGCAAAGTCGCCACGATGATGACGGCGTATTTGACCAATGCGGCGATTTCCGCCTTGTTGTTCAAGGCCGACGCTGTCGACGCGTCCATCATGCCGCTGCCCTGCGCCGACATCTCCTGCAGCACGAGAATTTGGCGAAGCACGAGCTGCAACGGATATTGAGCCGAATCATTTAAATAAATAAGCGCCGAAAAGTAGCTGTTCCAGTGGCCGACTCCGTAAAACAACGACATCACCGCGATAATCGGCATCGACAGCGGAACAATAATTTTAATAAACAACCGCATATTCGTGCAGCCGTCCATTTGCGCGGCCTCCTGCAGCTCCTTCGGAATCGAGGTCTGGAAGAAGGTTCGGGATACGACAATGTTCCAGATCGAGGCGGCCGAAGGAATGACGAGCGCCCACATGGTGTTGATCATGCCCAGTTCTTTGACAAGCAAGTACGTAGGCACAAGACCGCCGCCGAAAAACATCGTAACCATAAACATGCCCATAAAGAAATTCCGTCCGACAAAATCTTTGCGGCTCAAGGCATAGGCGGCCGGCAGCGTCACAATCAGATTGATGAGCGTGCCCACGACCGTATAAAGAATCGTGTTTCGGTATCCTCTCCAGATCGCCGAGTTCTCGAACACCCGTTGGTAGCCCTCGAACGTAATGCCTTTCGGCCATAACCACATTTCACCTGATCCGACATACTTCGGATCGCTGACGGAAGCGCTGACAATGTAGATCAGCGGGTAGAGCACTATGACGAAAGCGAGAAATACGAAAATATAATTGCAGATGAGGAATAATTTGTCCCGTTTCGTTTCCTTCACGGCGGAAATCATCGGTCTCCCTCCTTTCTACCACAAGCTGTGCTCGTTCGTACGGCGTACAATCTGGTTGACGACCACGAGCAGAATCGCATTCACCACGGAATTGAACAGACCGATCGCCGTCGAGAAGCTGTACTGGGCATTGACAAGCCCCGAGCGGTACACGAATGTCGATATGACATCCGACGATTCCATATTGAGCGGGTTTTGCAACAGCAATATTTTTCGAATCCTACCCCGAGCAGGCTGCCCATATTCAGGATGAGCAGTATGGTCATCGTCGGGACAAGCGTCGGAATATTGATGTGGCGCACCCGCTGGAATCTTGACGCGCCGTCGATAATGGCCGCTTCGTGCAGTTGAGGATCGACGCCCGACAGCGCCGCCAAATAGATGATCGTTCCCCAGCCTGCGCTCTGCCACACCCCCGAGAACACGTACATCGTTTTGAACCATCTGGGATCGGTCAGAAATTGAGGCGCTTCCAAACCGAGCCATTCCAACATGTGGATGATAATCCCCGTCGATGGCGACAAAAAGGTAATGATCATCCCGGCCATGACGACAACGGAAATAAAATGGGGCGCATACGTGACGGTCTGGGCCAATCGTTTGAAAAATCCGTTCTTCAGCTCGTTGAACGCCAGCGCCAGAATGATCGGAATCGGAAAACCGACAGCCAATTCATACAAGCTGATGCTGAGCGTGTTCCACAGCAAATCCCAAAAGTAGTAGGAGTTGAAGAAACGGACAAAATGATCGAAGCCGACCCAGGGGCTGCCCAGAAACCCTTTTGTGGGAATGTAATTTTTAAAAGCGATCTGAATCCCGTACATCGGACCGTAACAAAAAATAAGGAAGTAGAAAAAGGCGGGTGCGATAAACAGATAAAGCTCCCAGTTTCGGACAATCCGCTTCCACCATTTCCCGTTCGCCTGCTTCCCCTGCTCAGGTTTCCGGACGGTGCCGCCCGTTAATAATGTTTTCATTGTTTTCGTATCCTGCATCGCCATCACCCCTCCCTTCCGAATACCGTTATGTTTATGTTGCAGACGCCGGCTCGCGGAATATGTTTTGCGAGCGCTTGCATACTGAAACGATAGCCAATCCGGGGGACGCTCGTAAATATGTCATTTTCGGCATCGCATGAAAGCGCTGTTACAGCAAGGCGAAAAGGGGCGGCGACAATTTCGGCTGACAAGCGGACAATATGTTGTTTTTGACCCGAATTGGCGGTTTTGCGGACTCCGGAGCAAATTTGGCCAATGCTTTGTTGCGCGGCTTGAGCTTGCCCCTCCCCGCCATTCCGTCTCCCCCGTCTCTTTAGTTCGAAGAACCGGCTGCGAGGACAAAGTTGCGAAAATGCAATATTTTCGGGCGTAAAGTAACGAAAAGGCCAAAATTGCTGCGATTATACAATTTTTTGACCCGTTCAAGCCCAGCCAAGCGATAATTTCCAAAAATACTGTATTTTTGCA
>NZ_BOVJ01000225.1 GCF_018403665.1 Paenibacillus cisolokensis | reverse complement strand
TACTGTGCAATCACAATCAGTATCTCGTATGTGCCAGGTTTGCCATTCTTCTATATCGTGGCGAAGTTAGAAGACGCCCCAGGTATCATGGTAATCGGATTGGGCATTATTTTTGCTTCAACAATTATTGCAGTCTTTGCTGCTGTTCTCCAAAGGCTTTTACAAGAAGCCTAGATATAAAATCAGAAAATGATTAACGATCTGAGATGAATAACTTGGCAATTATCATCAATATTGATGTGATGTTGGCTAAAAGGAAAATGAGTGTTACAGAGCTTTCTGAGAGGGTTGGAATAACGATGGCTAATCTTTCTATATTAAAAAATGGAAAGGCAAAAGCGATTCGATTATCAACTTTAGATGCGATTTGTAAGGCTTTAGAATGTCAGCCTGGAGATATTTTAGAATACAAAAGTGACGAAGGCACTCAAGGATAATGAACATTTTTTAGATTTAACCATTCATAACATTTCTAAAGATTTCGGAAATAAAAAGGCATTAGATGATATTAATCTTTTTTAAATAGCCTTTTAAAATAGAAGAAATTATTCGGAGGTGAACCTAAATCGATTTAGCTGTGTCAACGCCGGATTTAAATTGACCCACCAGCGCCGACTTAAAATTGACCCACCCTCGGTCTTCATGCGTTCTTGCCCAGCGGCAATCGATCTTTTAGCCGGTAGCTGTTTCCGCGAATGTTTAATATATGCGCGTGATGCAGCAAGCGGTCTAGAACGGCTGTCGCCAGTACGTGATCCCCTAGCAGTTCTCCCCATTCCCCGAAGCTCTTGTTGCTTGTCATGATCAGACTCCCGCGTTCATACCGGGCGCTAATCACATGGAAGAACAGATTGGCTGCAACCGGATCGAGCGGCATGTAGCCGACTTCATCGACAATGAGCAACTTCGGACGCAGGTAGACGCGCATCCGACGTTCCAATCGGTTCTCCTCGTAAGCCTTGCGTAAATCGCTCATCATCTGCGTGAGGCTCACAAAATATACAGATAGTCCTTGACGGATCGCTTCCACACCGAGGGCCACAGCCAAATGACTTTTCCCGACGCCGGGCGGTCCCAGCAGAATCACGTTCTCCTGACGCCCGACAAAGCTCATCGTCGCCAGTTCGCGAACCAACCGTTCCTCTATGCTCGGTTGAAAAGAGAAGTCAAACTCCTCCAACGTCTTGCGGTAGGGCAGGTGCGCCAGCTTCGTGCGCACTTCCAGATTACGCTGCTGGCGCTGATTTCGCTCGTAATCCAGCAGTGCAAGCAGAAACGTCATATAATCGCTCTTCTCTCGCATGGCCGCTTGCAGCGTATCCCCCAGGATCGCGGCGGCGTGTTCCAATCCCAGTTCCGCTAACCGTTCGTATCCTTCCGTCAAGGCCTTCATGCGCCCACCTCCGCGAGACGGTCATACAGATCCAGCGATCTTGTTTCGACCTGCTCTGCCGGAATCTGACGGGCAACGGGGCGGGGATGCGCATGTCCTTGAGCTGTATGTAGTCCGGCATACTGCCCAGGCAACATCACGACAGCACGTGATCGGTGTATCTGTTCATGACGAGCGATCAGTTGTCCATCCGCCCATATCTCCACAAATCCACGCAACAGTCGAACCATAACTTCCCGGCCGCTGTATGTCCACGGCACACCGTAACGAACACCGTCGAAGCTCACGAACCCGTCCCGGCTCACCTGTCTGGTCTCGAAGCGGAAGGGAGCAATGACTTCCTCAACAGGCAGCGGTTTTAACTGCTCCAATGGCAGCCGATCACAGGGACGCTCCCCGGTCGTCCCGTGAATGCGACGATTTTTCTCATCGCACCAATGCCGGGCCTGCGTGTTCAGATCACCCAAGTCAGTAAAGGTGCGTCCCGGCAAGAAGTTGTCCTTGACGAACTGCACACCGCGTTCGACTTTGCCTTTGGTCTGTGGCCTACGGACACGGCATACCTTCGGCACCATGCCGACGGCTGCGGCGAAGTCTGCAAACACCGGATGCCATTCGGGCTTGCGGTCGTCTCTTACGCCAAGAATGACTGTCTTCATGCGGTCGGTGAGCATCACGTTCGGTACACCGCCGAAGTACTCCAATGCATGGATCAGGCAGCGAAGGAAGCTGCGGATGTCGCAGCGTCTAGCAAACTCGATGTACATCGCCCGTGAATAGCCGAGCACCATAACAAACACCGGCACTTTGTGGATGATGCCATTTTCATCGACATAATCGGCGATCCCCCAATCTACTTGCGCCTGTTCGCCGGGTTTTGTCTCGTAGCGCTGAACCGCAGGCGTCCGGCGCGGCGGGCGAAAGGGCTGTACGTAATCTTTCACAAGCGTCTTTCCGCCAGTGTAGCCTTGCTCACGGATTCTCTCCCACAACACCTCACAATTGTAAATACCTTGAGCGAGCAACATATCGAGTACTGGCTTGAACGGGTCCAGTTTAGAGCCACGTTTGCTCCGCTTTTTACGTTCCGGTAGCCCGTTGTAACGAAGATACTTTCGAATCGTGTTCCTAGAGATCCCGGTATCTCTGACTATTTGCCGGATACTCTTGCCCATTGCCTTTTGTTCATGTAAGCTAATCACAAGCCCACTCCCTAACATCGATGTCTTCCCTCCGAATCACTTGGCGGTAATTCAGAGGGTTTATTTCGACAGGGGTGGGTCATTTTCATTCCGGCGAACCTGGGTCAATTATAATCCGGCGGTAACAAGCTGCTATATTAAAAGATCCCCTAACGATGTTTCTAATATGTCATTCCTTGTCATATTCATACTCTATAATGGAGGATAATGAACAAAAGGAGTGACAGAGCATGCAGCCTTTAGATGGAAAAGTGGCTTTGGTAGCGGGTGCGACACGCGGCGCCGGTCGAGGAATAGCGATCGAATTAGGGGCGGCGGGAGCGACCGTTTATGTGACCGGACGGACGACACGAACGCAGCGTTCCGAGTACGGTCGTCCTGAAACCATTGAAGAAACCGCCGAACTTGTAAATGATGCGGGCGGCAGAGGGATAGCGGTTCAAGTGGACCATCTCGATCCCGATCAGGTTCAAGCTCTTATTGCACGTATCGAGAACGAACAGGGGCGACTGGACATCCTTGTCAACGACATATGGGGAGCGGAATATTTGGCACAGTGGAACGTGCCGGTATGGGAGCATTCCCTTGAAAAGGGATTTCGCATGCTTCGGCTTGCGATTGATACGCATATCATTACAAGCCACTTTGCATTGCCGCTGTTAATCCGAAACAAGAACGGACTGGTCATTGAAGTGACGGACGGCACGGCCGAATACAACGATAAAAATTACCGTTTGTCGCTGTTTTACGATCTGGCCAAGACATCTGTCATTCGTATGGCGAAGTCTTTGGCCCATGAACTTTCACCTTATCAATGTACCGCCGTAGCCGTGACTCCGGGATGGATGCGTTCTGAAATTATGCTGGATCACTATGGCGTCACGGAAGAAAACTGGCGTGATGCCACTGTGAAGGAACCTCACTTCGTCATCTCGGAAACGCCGCGTTATGTCGGGCGCGCCGTTGCCGCGTTAGCCGGTGATCCGGAGGTCGCGCGATGGAACGGGCAGTCTGTATCAAGCGGTGAACTCGCACAAGTGTACGGTTTTTATGATCTTGACGGCTCACAGCCGGACTGCTGGCGGTATCTCGCAGAAGTGGTGGAAGCAGGGAAACCGGCGGACGCTTCCGGGTACCGCTAATATTCAAGAAAACATAATAACGGCATACAATTGTAAGCCGCTTGGCCATAGAAATAAGACCAATACCGCTCGAGAAACATCTGCTTCTTCTCAGCTTGAGAAAAGCAGATGTTTTTGTATGCCAAACTCCTTATCCATCGCAAAAGTTTCTTACGGGTAACTACATCACTTGAAAGTGCGTACTTCCTTTTTCGAAAGAGTGGACCTACAATAAACGATGTCACAGCAAGCCCCAAGATCGAAAGGCCGCAAGGCCGTCGTAAAAAAATCCGTAACCATTTGAGGAGGAATGCATTCATGGAACTGCAATTGGCGTTGGATCTTGTAAATATACCGGAAGCGAAAGAACTGGTCAAAGAAGTCGAGGAGTATGTGGATATCGTAGAAATCGGTACGCCGGTCATTATCAACGAAGGTCTTCGAGCCGTAAAGGAAATCAAAGAAGCATTTCCGCATTTGAAAGTGCTGGCAGACCTGAAAGTGATGGACGCGGCCGGCTATGAGGTGATGAAAGCTTCGGAAGCCGGCGCGGATATCGTGACCATTCTCGGTGTAGCCGAGGACATGACGATCAAGGGCGCTGTGGAAGAAGCAAGAAAGCAGCAAAAGAAAATTCTCGTCGACATGATCGCGGTGAAAGATATCGAAGGACGAGCGAAGGAACTCGATGCGCTTGGCGTCGATTACATTTGCGTGCATACCGGTTATGATCTGCAAGCTGTCGGCAAAAATTCCTTCGAAGATTTGGCAACCATCAAGCGGGTCGTGAAACATGCCAAAACGGCTGTCGCCGGCGGCATCAAACTGGAGACGCTGCCTGAAGTCATCAAAGCACAACCGGACCTCGTCATTGTGGGCGGCGGCATTACCGGTCAAGAGGACAAAAAAGCGGTAGCAGCCGAAATGCACCGGTTGATCAAACAAGGGTAATGCGGTTATGCGGACGGTTCAATTTTTAGCCGAGGTGATTGAAGAACTGCACCGGAGCGCGGATTTCATCGCAGAGGACGAAGCGGAAAAGCTGGTCCACGCAATTCTGGAGTCCGAGAAAATCTTTGTGGCCGGTGCGGGCCGATCCGGTTTGATGATCCGGGCCTTCGCCATGCGGCTGATGCAAATGGGATTCGACGCTTACGTCGTAGGCGAAACGGTCACCCCCAACCTGGACAAAAACGACCTGCTCATCGTCGGGTCGGGTTCGGGCGAGACGAAAAGCTTGAGCTTCATGGCCGAGAAAGCGAAAAGCTTGGGCGCAGCGGTTGCCGTTGTGACGATCTTCCCGGAGTCAACGATCGGAAGACTGTCCGATATTGTGGTGAAAATGCCCGGCTCGCCCAAAGACAAGGCGGACGGAGAGTACAAAACGATACAGCCGATGGCTTCGCTGTTCGAACAAACCCTTTTGTTGTTCTTTGACTCCGTCATCTTGAAGCTGATGGAGAAAAAGGGATCGAATCCGGCACGATGTTCGGAAGACACGCAAATCTGGAGTAAAGAAAACGATGACGTAGTCCTCACCTCATGCGTGGGGACTATGTTTTATATAAGGGAAAATGGAAGGAAAGGATGTGAAATCAAGATGGATTCCATGACTTTAATATTGTTCGGGGCCACCGGCGATTTGGCCAAACGCAAAATATTTCCCGCGCTGTTCAATTTGTTCGTAGAGCAAAAGCTGCCGCATCGTTTTTCGCTGATCGGATCGGGGCGGGAGCCGTTGACAGAGGGCGAATTCCGGAAGCATGTCGAGTTGGCAATACGCACCTTTTCAAGGCGCAGTCCGGAAAACCGCTCGCAATTCGAAGCATTTCTGCGCAGCTTCCGTTATATCGCTCTGGATGTGACGAACAAAGCGGAATATAACAAACTGCTGACGCTGGTTCGGAAGCGGGAGCAGGAGCTCGGCATCACAGAGCAAAACCGGATGTACTATTTATCCGTCGCTCCGAAGTTTTTTGGCGTCATTGCCGAGAATGAGCCTTTTGCATAATTTCGTTTTGAAGCCAGCTTCATAGGGAGTCCTCAACTAGCAGCAGTTAATTCCTTG
>NZ_BOVJ01000224.1 GCF_018403665.1 Paenibacillus cisolokensis | reverse complement strand
TTTTATTCCACCGATGTTGCAGTCGTGGGATAACGCTCCTCGAACATCTGTACCAGCTTTTCCTTGACACCCGGCTGACCGAAACCAGTAGTGACGCGGTTAGCATAACGCTCGTTGTAGTCCATGATGTCGAGGTAAATGATCTTCTCCACCGCGTCGATATTGGTTAAGCTGTTCATCGGCTTCAGTCGCTTACGAAATTCTTTGTTCATTCGCTCGATTGGATTTGATGTATAGATGGCATTTTTAATCTGCGGCGGGTACTTGTAAAACGTCAGCAGCGTATCCAATTGCTCCTCCCAGGATTGAATCTCTTTCGGATACTTCTTGCCCCACTTGTCCTTGAACGTGTCGAAGGCAGCTAGGGCAAGTTCATGATCGAGTGCATGGTAGACCGTTTTCAGATCATCCAGAAACTCCGTCTTATCCTGCACGCGAATCTTGGGGAACGTCGAGCGCACCTTGTGTACAATGCAGTGTTGGACGTCGGCTTTCGGGTACACCTCTCGAAACGCATCATCGAGTCCGGGCAGGCCGTCAAACACGCCGAGAAGGACTTCTTGGGCACCGCGCTTGTACAGGTCTTTGAGGACATCCCGCCAGCCGTTGGCGCTCTCCTGACCGCCCACGTAAAATCCGAGAATCTGTCGGTGGCCATCCTCATCAATGCCCATGGCAAAATAGACGACCTCACCGCTGACACGGCTGCGTCGCAGCTTCACATACAGGCCATCTAAGTAGAGGACAGCATAGCGCTTCTGCAGCGGCCTGGATTGCCATTGCTGGATATCCTCCAGCACGGTCGCGGTAATGTTGCTGACGGTCGTGGGTGAATAGTGGCTGCCAAACATGCTCTCGATGAAGCGAGCGACGTCTCGCGTGCCCATGCCGGCTTTGTACATTTGGATCACCGCCTCTTCCAGCCAGCCATCTCGGCGTTGGTAAGGTTCGAATACATGCGTTTGAAACTCGCTGTTCCGATCCCGTGGTACACGGAGATCCTCGATCGTGCCGAACTTGGTCTGAAGAGAGCGCTGGTAGTATCCGTTCCGACTATTAGGCTTTTCTTGTTCATTCTCCATGAAGCTTTTGATTTCAGCTTTCATGATGGACTCCAGGTTCTCTTTAATAAACTGCGTGACAAGTTTTTCAAATAGATCTGCGAGCATATCTTGGTGTATAGTAGTCATGAGTAGGGTTCCTTTCTTGTGGTTTACGCACACTCCAAGATACCCTACTTTTTTGCGCCTGCAGGTCACAAATTCTGGTTACACAAACTATTGTACATCATC
>NZ_BOVJ01000223.1 GCF_018403665.1 Paenibacillus cisolokensis | reverse complement strand
TAAGCCGGTGGTTATGACTTTATGCTTGAAGTTGATGCTTGAAAACGGCCAGCCGTGTTCAAGGTTCCCGTTGAACGTGACGAGAGTGCCGCGATTCCTGCAAAAGTGCAGGATTTTACGCTCTGACAGATGCAAACGGTCCAAATTCCTGCAAATCTGCAGGAATTTGGATGTCCATAGCCCGAAATGCCTGTCGGACCGTTCCAAAAACTGCACAATTGCAGCAATTTGAGCTTTTTCGCGCCAAAAGTTCCCAAAAAACTGTATTTTCGCAGAATTTAAAGCAAGTGTCGTTGGCGAAGGTTCAAAGTACCGGTTAAGCGTCGATGGTTACGAACATTCGGATTCTTTAGCGCTTCGGAACATCTGTCCATGATAACGCGACCACATACTTCACCAGCCGCTCTGCCCGGCCTGTCTCAGAACGGAGTGATGCGGCAGAGGTGTGTGGTTAGACCTAGCGTGCGTGGTGCGGCAGGTGTGGCGGTGTGGTGCGGCGCGATAGGACGAGACGAGGCAGAGCGTGCGCGGGGGCGATGCGATGGGTATACGCAGGGCGGGAGGTGAGATGTAGCGAGGGCGATGCGGTGGGTATACGCAGGGCGGGAGGTGAGATGTAGCGAGGGTGATGTGGGCAAGGGGACGAGGCGTAGTGCGGCGTGGCATGGCAATATGCGTGGAACGGCGTACCGCGAATGCAAAGGCGAGACGCAGAACGTCGCGGGGTCGCGTGATGTAGCGGGAGTGCGCAGGACGGCGGGGCGCGGCAAAGGTGCGTGGTTGGGCTCGGTGTGCGGGGTGCGGCAGAGGTGTAGTGCGGCGTGACATGGCAACATGCGAGATATGGCGCAGCACGGCGATGTGCGGCGGCTAGGCGCGTCAGGGTACACGGTGTGACCCGGCGTGTGTGTAACGGTGCGGCGCGGCAGGGTGCATGGTGTGACCCGGCGTGTGTGTAACGGTGCGGCGCGGCAGGGTGCATGGTGTGACCTGGCGTGTGTGTCGCGGTGCGGCGCGGCAGGGGAGGTACACGATGTCGCAAATTTATAGTATCTCATTCGTATTCTTGTAATGCGCTTGCGGCAGGCATATGCTACCATTGGTGATGGTTGTTTTTTCATCCATACATAAATTCATGTTGAGCAGGGAGGAATGTTGATGTCTCGATTGCTGAAAGTTGCCATTGTCGGCTGCGGGGGCATTGCCAACGGCAAGCATATGCCGGCTCTGAGCAAGAACAAGCATGTGGAAATGGTCGCGTTTTGTGATATCGTCGAGGAGCGCGCGCTGGAGGCGGCGGCCAAATACGGCGCCGAGGGCGCCAAAACGTATACGGACTACAAGGAGCTACTGAAGGACGAAAGCATCGATGTCGTCCACGTATGCACGCCCAACGACTCGCACTCCTATATTACGATCGACGCCCTGGAGTCGGGCAAGCATGTCATGTGCGAGAAGCCGATGGCCAAGACGGCCGCGGAAGGCCGCGCGATGGTCGAAGCGGCACGCCGCACCGGCAAGAAGCTGACGATCGGCTACAACAACCGGTTCCGCTCCGACAGCCAGTATTTGAAGAGCGTATGCGATTCGGGCGAGCTCGGCGAAATTTATTACGCCCGCGCCCATGCGATCCGGCGCCGCGCCGTCCCGACCTGGGGCGTTTTTCTCGATGAAGAGAAGCAGGGCGGCGGTCCGCTTATCGATATCGGCACGCACGCGCTCGATTTGACGCTGTGGATGATGGACAATTACAAGCCGGTGTCGGTGACAGGCTCCGTCTTCCACAAGCTCGGCAGCAAGAAAAACGCCGCCAACGCCTGGGGGCCTTGGGATCCGGACAAGTTTACCGTCGAAGATTCGGCCATGGGCTTCATCAAAATGGCGAATGGCGCGACGATCGTGCTGGAATCGAGCTGGGCGCTCAATACGCTGGACGTCGACGAGGCGAAATGTACGCTGTGCGGTACCGAAGGCGGGGCCGACATGAAAGGCGGCCTGCGCATCAACGGCGAGCAGAACAGCCGGCTGTTCGTCAAAGAAATCGACCTAAAGGCGGGCGGCGTCGCATTCTATGAGGGAAGCGGCCCGCAACGCGACATCGACCTGGAGTGCGCGACGTGGATTGACGCGATTTTGAACGACAAGGAGCCGGTTGTGAAGCCCGAGCAGGCACTGGTCGTAACGGAAATTTTGGAGGCGATTTACGAATCGGCCCGCACCGGCAAAACGGTCTACTTTAACGAAGAATAAGCGGCGGGGAGATCCCGATCGTCGGGAAGAAGGCGCACGGTACGGATTTAATTCCGTCAAGCGCGTCTTCTTTTTTTGCATCCGGGTTGGAAAGGAAGATGAAAGGGCAGGAAGAGAAAGTTGAAGGATTGGATGAGAAATATGGAGGATCGGAAAGAGAAATTAAAGGATTGGATGAGAAAGATGAAGGATTGAAAGGAAAAGATGAAAGGATTCTAATGTTGCAAGAGGAGGTTTTTGGCGAATCGAATCGAATTTGTAACATAGCTTATCTATAAACATATAACAGCATGCCGAATTTTCGCGAGCGAAAACGGGGGACCCATTTCGTCATACAAGCATAGTTTACCGCGTTGATATGATGAAGCGATAACGGTGCGGCGCCGGCAATGCCGGGCGAGCCGTTTCCGCTTGGGGTGAACGAATCCGGCTGACAGTCAGCTGCGGATTCCAGGGAACCTTCAACCGAACCCACAGCTAACCTCGTAGGCAATTGAAGGGAGACTCGTTTTTGAAAAAGGTTTTATTGTCGATTGTAGGTGCGGTGATTTTGTTTGCTTCCAGTGCAGGCGCAGCTTCTGCCGGCGCGCCCAAACTGCTGAGCGCCGTCGATGAAGTCGTGGGCACTCCTTATCTGTACGGCGGCACGACCACGAAAGGCTTCGATTGTTCGGGATTTATTTTGCACATTTTCAAGCAGTACGACATCAAGCTGCCCCGAACGTCCAGAGAGCAGGCGAAAGTAGGCACGAAAGTAGACAAGAGCGATCTCCGGGTGGGAGATCTCGTGTTCTTCAACACAAGCGGCAAAGGCGTTTCCCATGCCGGCGTTTACGTGGGCAACGGCAAATTCGCGCATTCTTCAAGCAGCAAGGGCGTCACGATTACCAAGTTGTCCAGCTCCTACTATGCCAAGCGCTATGTTACCGCGCGCCGGGTAACGACGAAAGCGCAATATTCGAAAATGATCGGAGTCAAGCTCTCGTAACGATAAATGCGGTACAAGACCATAAATGCGGTACAAGCGGTCCGCGGGTGCGTATGCCCGGGGGCCGCTTGTTTGTTGTATTCATCTGTTTAAGCCGGATTTAACGTACCGATGCCGTTACGGGGAACCCGGAATAGCCCGGACGCAAGCAGCCGTTCATGGAAACGGCGAAATTCGGGAATATCGAATTGCTGGCCGGCGTCGGAAAGCGCCGCCTGCGGATTCGGATGAACCTCCACCATAATGCCGTCCGCCCCCGCCGCCAGCGCCGCCTTGGCGCAAGGCAGCATAATGTCTTTGCGGCCGGTCGAATGCGTGACGTCGACGAGCACAGGCAGATGGCTTTCCTGCTTCAAAATCGGGACCGCCGAAATATCGAGCGTATTGCGCGTCCATTTCTCGTATGTGCGAATGCCCCGTTCGATCAGCATAACCTGCGTATTGCCCCGCGAGACGATATATTCGGCCGCCAGCAAAAATTCCTCCAGCGTCGCCGCCAGCCCCCGCTTCAGCAGCACCGGCGTGCGGACGTCGCCGGCCGCCTTGAGCAGCTCGAAGTTTTGCATGTTGCGGGCTCCGATCTGGATGATATCGACATAGCGGGCGGCCGTTTCGATATCATGGGGCGTGACGATTTCGCTAATGGCGGCCAGTCCGAATTCATCGGCGACTTCGCGAAGCAGCTTTAGCCCTTCGAGGCCGAGCCCCTGAAAGTCGTAAGGCGACGTCCTCGGCTTGAAGGCGCCGCCACGCATAATACGGACGCCCGCTTCCTTCAGGGCGGCGGCTGTTTCTCTTAGCTGCTCGTAACTTTCTACCGCGCACGGCCCGGCAACGAGCGTGGATGTTCCCCCGCCGATCGCGGCGCCGTGCACGCGGATGATTGTATCCGCTTCTTGCGTCTGGCGGCTGACGAGCAATCGTTTCCGGTTATCCGCAGCTTGCGGGTCGAAGCTGGCCGTGAAAATGTGATGGAACAGACGGCGGACCGCCGCCTGTCCAAGTGGACCCGGATTGCGCGGAATCAGCTTCTCGAGCGTCTCCTGTTCCATGGCGGGATCGAACTTCGGCAAGCCCCGCTCCTGCCGGAGTTCTCCCAGCTTCACCGCGACGCTTGCCCGCCTCGACAACAGTGCGAGCAATTCCTCATCGATAGCGTCCAGTTCTTGATATAGCGATGATAATTCCGAATTTCTCATCGTTTTCCTCTCCCTTCCGATTCGTATCGGGCTTCGTCTTTCCCGCCGCACCGCGAGCACGACAAAAAGGCCTTCCGTCCGGCAGGGACGAAAGGCCGCGGTACCACCCTGATTAGAAGCCCAAAATACGCTTCTCGCTCTTCATCGATAACGGCATGGCGCCGGGGACCTCTAATGGCGGAAAACGGCACTCCCCGACCGTTCCGCGTTCAAGGTCCGACTCCGGAGTGAACTTCGGCCGGCGGTCTTTCGCGTCATGCTCTCAATCTCCGGCATGCCGTCCCTGTCGAAAGCCGTTGCCCGCCTACTCTCTCCCTCATCGTCTTTGTTGGCATGAAATTTGAAACTCATTATAACGGTGTCTGCACGATCGCACAAGCGGACAAGGCAAAGCGTTTACGGTGCGCTTCGCTGTCGCTTTGCCGCAGCGAAGATTGTGGCAGCCTTGCGAACAGACGAAGGAATAGAAGGGTTACGGCATACGGCTGTCGAATAGGAAAGGACGTAAGTCCTATGCGGCTTGCGCGGAAACGGATGTAGCGAAGGGAGTTATCGAAGATGAAATCAGTCGAGGTTAACGATTTGGTTGTCCGCTTTTCGCTCGAGGTGCTGGCCGGCAAAAAATATCTCAACCGACCGATTACCAAGTCGAAAGCCTACCGGCCGGGACTGGAATTTGTCGGTCATTTCGATTTCTTTCCGACGGAGCACGTGCAGGTGCTGGGGCTCAAGGAAATTACGTATTTGCACAAGCTGACCGAAGAGGAGCGGAATTTTCATATCGGCAATATCGTCAAGTATCACCCGCCATGCTTCGTTGTGACGCGAAACCTGGAAGGTTTGAAATATTTGAAAAAATATTGCGAGCAGGAAGGCATTCCGCTATTGCGGACGAAAGCGGCGACGAACGAGTTTATCGGACTGCTGGACGCTTATCTGGTCAAGGCGCTGGCGCCGGAAATCGCCGTTCACGGCGTTTGCGTCAACGTATCCAACATCGGCATTCTGCTGCGCGGCAAATCCGGCATCGGCAAAAGCGAAACCGCCCATACCCTGATTCGCCGGGGTCACCGGCTTGTGGCGGACGACATCGTCGTCTTGAAAAAGCTCAGTCCGCAAACGCTGCTCGGCACGCATGACGGAAAAACGCGGGAGTTTCTCGCCCTGCGCAGCATCGGGCTGATCAACGTGCCGCGCCTTTACGGCCGAAAGGCGTTCCAGGACGAAACGCGAATCGCGCTTGACATTGAACTGACCGAATGGAAGAAAAACGCGCTTTACAACGAGCTGGAGCTGGAAGAGAAATATACGGAATATATGGGGGTCCGCATACCGCATATCGAAATTCAGCTTCAGCCCGGCAGAGACGTGGCGGGCTTGATCGAAGCGGCCGCCAACAACTGGTATTTGCGGCAGCAAGGCTACAGCGCGGCGGAAGAGTTCATCAAGCGGCTGGAAATGTAGACGAAACACAATATATATTATGTATAATTAGGATTTGTTATATTAAATCCTGAATTGGAAGTGGGGCAGCAGTTGAGAAAACCAGTGCCGACCGAACATCTTTTTATTAAAATCCGCAACTATGTGGAACAGCAAATCAGCAGCCGCGAGCTGATGCCCGACGACCGGTTGCCTACGGAAGAGCAGCTGGCCGGTCTGTTCGGCGTCAGCAGGCTGACGGTCAAGCGCGCGCTCTCCGAATTGGTGGAGCGCGGACTTATTTATCGGATCAAAGGAAAAGGCACATTCGTGACCGGCAGCAAAGCGGCCGCGCCGCCGCCCTTGCATGCGCCGTCCGTCCGGATTCCGGCGCCGGACGATCCGCAAGAGCCGCCGGAGCCGGAGCCGGAGCGCCGCCCAGCCGCCGCATCCCCGGCATCGGTGGCGGTCATTCTACCTGACCTGGTATCGCAGTTCGGCGCGCATATAGCGCAAGCGCTGTGCGACCGGCTGACGGAGCACGGCCTGCGGGTCGAGCTGAAGCTGACGCATATCGATCTGGACCGGGAGAAGCAGGCGATCGTCGAGGCGGTGCGCGCCGGCGTCAAGGGCATTGTCATCTTTCCCCGGAGCGGGGAAATTTACAACGAAGAGATTTTGCGGCTCAAAATCGAACATTTTCCGCATGTGCTCATCGACCGTTATTTGCGCGGCATCGATAATCATTCGGTCTGTTCCGACAACTACGACGGCGCCTACCGCGCCGTTCGCCGGCTGACCGATTGCGGCCATCGGCATATCGGGATTTTGTGCCACGATATCCGCGGGGTCGAGACGGTGGAGGACCGGCTGAACGGCGCGCTCAAGGCGGTCGAAGAGGCAGGGGGAGCGGCCTATCCGCTCTGCAGCGTGACCGGCCGCTGGGAGACGCTGTACGGAACGGAGCCGGACGAAGCGCTGATCGGGCAGGTCGAACGGTATTTCCGGCAGCATAAAGCGATAACCGCCGTCGTGACGCTGCACCTGTCGATGGCGGCCGCCGTCGTCTATGTGGCGAAACGGCTGGGCCGCCGCATTCCGGACGATCTGTCGCTCATTACGTTCGATCGTCCGGAGATGCCGATTTTGCAGCATCCGATGCTTACCTGCGTAGCCCAGGACACGGCCGCGATGGGCAGGAAGGCGGCGGATGCGCTGGTGGAGCTGATGGAAGGGCGGACGGTGGAGAAACGAATCGTCATTCCGGTAGCGATGATCGAAGGCGAATCGATCGCCCCGCCGGGAAGCCGATAATCCGTTAACGGGAACGCATCCTGTTAACGGATTTTTTTGTTGCTTTTTTATATTCCTGCAATTGACAGAAAGGGAAAGAACCTATATGATGTACATAGTATACTTATTATACAATATATTTAACATATTAATCAAAGTTTATGACAGCATCGTCTGCCGCAAGGCGAAGGGATTCGCCGCGCCGGCTCCGCTATCCGGCGATGGAACAACCGTGCTTTTCGCGGCCGGTTTCCGGAGAAAGGCGATCAGACATCAGTGTAATGTAAACGCTTTATTTATCGTTCTCGATCGAAGAAGGGGGAGTATTGCATGAGCCAGCAAGCGACCGCCGGCGGTCCGCAAAGCCGGTTGAACGAGCGCCCGCTCCCGAAGCGCAGGCGGCTGCATGAAGTGAAGAGACAGCTGAAAAAATAAACTGGATGCTTTACGTCATTATTTTCCCGCCTGTCGTTTATTTTCTGATCTGGCATTACTGGCCGCTGTACGGG